>NZ_CATJGZ010000065.1:0-101585 GCF_949740115.1 Bacteroides sp. 41_26 | reverse complement strand
CTGCTTTCCTTGGTTAACTTGTTTTAACTACAAAGATAATATTTCAACCTCTATTTATTATGATGCAAATCTAAAGGATAAACGCAGATTAAAAGACTGTGGATCTTTATTATCTATTTGTTTCTCTTTGCGAAAATCTGCGTTCATCTGCGTTTCAATAAATCATCGCTTAGTGTACCTCCCCGTGCGGGAAGTACTCATGTCTATTCAGATCCGAATCAAATAGTATACTAATCTGCATGATTATGGCAAAATAATCATGTATATTTGCGCAAACTAATTATAAGAACAATATGGCAAAATACAAAAGAATCCTGTTGAAGCTCAGTGGTGAGAGCCTGATGGGAGAAAAAAAGAGTGGAATCGACGAGAAAAGACTCGCCGAATATGCAGCACAGATAAAAGAAATTCATGAACAAGGTGTACAAATAGGCATCGTCATAGGTGGTGGAAACTTCTTCCGTGGGCTCACAGGAGCCGGCAAAGGTTTCGACCGTGTAAAAGGCGATCAAATGGGTATGCTGGCAACAGTTATGAATAGCCTTGCCCTTAGCTCAGCCCTCGTTGCCGCCGGTGAAAAGGCCCGCGTACTGACAGCTATCCGCATGGAGCCTATCGGCGAATTCTATAGCAAGTGGAAGGCGATTGAATATATGGAAGCCGGTGAAATCGTTATCATGTCTGCCGGAACAGGAAATCCGTTCTTCACAACCGATACCGGTTCTTCTCTGCGCGGCATCGAAATAGAAGCCGACGTAATGTTGAAAGGTACCCGTGTAGACGGGATATACACCGCTGATCCGGAAAAAGATCCTACTGCTACAAAATTCGATGATATCACTTATGATGAAGTGTTGAAACGCGGTTTGAAGGTGATGGACCTTACGGCTACTTGCATGTGCAAGGAAAATAATCTCCCGATTGTAGTATTCGATATGGATACAGCAGGAAATCTGAAAAAAGTAATCAACGGAGAAGAAATTGGCACGGTGGTACACAATTGACAATATATGTATAAACAAGATAGAAAAGAGGATGTATCCGGAAATTGGACACATCCTCTTATTCTTTACTTATACAAACATGTATATAACTTCTTCTTGAAGATGTTTATTCTTTAACTACCTTGAATGACTTCACATCTTTACCGCCTTTGGTTACTCGTACGTAATACATACCTTGTTCACCTACGGAAAGTTGTTTTATATCACCCATAACAGCATCAACACCTAATGTTTTCACAAGTTGCCCTGCGCTCGTATAAACATATACAACATAATTTCCGCTTTCTGCAAAAACCAGATTAATTACGTCTTTAAATGGATTCGGATACATTCTAAGTTGTACGGTTCCGGTCTCTTCTATACCTGACCCGCCAGTACCAATAACCACACAATCAGAAACAGCCGTTGTTACTTTTCCATATACATTTTCCAATGTAACCTGTGCATCATAAGTACCATCTGTAGCATAAGAAACCTTAGCTGTACCGGCTTCGTCATTTTGCTCTTTCATTGTAGCACCATTCAAATTCCATGTAGTAGCAGAGGTTATCTCCATTACACCAGTTCTGAAAGGAACTCCTGTAGACATTTGAGGAGCGGTAACAGGAACATCGTTGTCGACTTTTTCGATCGTTTTTACAGTAGTCACAGCACCTTTATAAGTACCTTCGGAACCAAAGTTTTCAAAATAGCCTTCTTCGTCAGGATCCGTTTCAAAATTGAAATAGCCCACTAAACCAGCCGGTAATTCATCAATATCAGGATCAAAACCATTCATTGCAGCTACTACTTCATCGTCTGTAACAGCACGATTATAGAACTGGATTTCATCTAAAGAACCAACAAATCCACTACGGCTTGCAGCACTACCTCCGAAACGAGGAGTACCCTTTCCCTCATAAGAGTGTGGGCCTGTGTATTGATCTACTAATTTACCATTAAAATACATTTTAGTTGTATTCCCATTAACACTGAATGCAATATGTGCCCATTTATTAGGAATTACTTTATAGTCTTCTGCTATAGTTCCTTTATTACCTGCATTCCCAAGCAGACGAACCCATATATAATTTTCGGGAGCAATGTCTACCCATACATCTCCCCAAGCATTTTTAGGCCAACCATCTGCATAGTTGCGTTGGCTATACAAAGCTGTTCCTTCAGAAGCGGGTTGTACGTTTTCATCTATTTTCATCCAAAAAGCAATCGTAAACGGGGTCTTATTACAGAGTTCTATCGGAAGAGTAAATGATTGCACATCTGTCAAATGAAGACCTCTTGAAACGGTACCGTCACGTTTTACACCTTCGTAACTGAAAGTTACATCTTCATTTACGGCAGCAACCTTCTTATCAACGTTCAAACCGGTCAATTCATTGATACCCCCTGTTTCCTCAGGGGTAACCTGAACGAAACCGCGATACATAGTTGCTACACCACCAATCGTAACTTCCATATCATAGAAACCAACTTCATTCAAAGAAGTAGTAAACTCTGTAACATCAGCAAATGTACCGGCATCGGTTGCATCCGTAGCTTTCTTCAATTTGAATGTAGCAGGAGCATGAGTTACATCATAGAATTTAACTGTAAATTCCTGACCTGGTTTTATAATCTCTTTATCTATAGTGATTGTCTCAATAGGATCTACTACACGTTCCATCTTTTCGGACCAAACGATAGCACTACGTTCTCCTGCCGGATTGACTGCACAGATACCAACTTGTACCGTTTTGTCTTCAAGAGCAGACGGAGCACCAACAATATAAGCAGCCCATGAAGTAGTTGCAGTACACAAAATAGGTTCTGAACTTTCATTCTCGCGTACATAAACTTCGTAATACCAAGCATTTACATCATCATTGTAAACTGGAGTACCTTCAGCTTCATTGATATCCTTATCACCACAACGCCAAATAACTTTCACATCACTTGAATTGAAATGTCCGCCCAATACTTCTGCATGAGTAATGGTAATATCAGCAGGTGTCATTGTCAGAGCTGGATCAATAATAGACATTTCACCCAACAATAATTCATAACTAGGAGTAGTATTCTGTATGTCCAATGCAATACATGCAATCTTATCACCCGCATTCACACCTACTTCGCTAAGCTTAACTTTGGCAGTAAACCACTCACCAACTTTCGCTACGTCCGGTAATGAATAGGAAACAAAATTATTTTCACTACCCGTTTTAGAGAAACAAAGTGCTAATTTAGGACTTGTACCGCCATTTACCATTTTATAAGTTACACTGACTTCACAACCATCGGTGACATCCAATTCCGTTTTGAAAAGACGAACTTTAGAATTTGCCGTAGCACCATGGATTTTCAATGCAGAACCACCATACCATGCATCGTCAAATGTGAAATTCAGATTAATAGCATCTGCAGGAACCGAAGTAGCTTCAGTCCACGAATTAGTGATCCACCATCTCCATGTCGGCAAGAAGTCTTGCATACCGATATTATACCATTTATTACCGAATGTTGTCACACCTTCATTCTTAAAGAAAGTACCATTACCTAAGTTGAAACGAGTCACAAACGGAAGAGTATTCAACGTACTCTGAGCATTTACAAACGCTGCGATACCATGGAAACCTTCCAGGTCGGCTTTGCCAAAGCCACGGCGTTCATTGTTTATATTCGGACAAATAGCAGGATTACGTTTGCCTCCGGAGAAGAACATCTCAAGTTTTTCCTGATATAAATTCTGGATAGCTAAATCTGAGGTTCCGTTTTCTGTAGAGGCCTGATGGATTACATTATCATCATGAGCACCCCATAACCCGATAGAGAATGGCTGATCTTTCAGTAGTACCCAGTTTCCATCTGCACCTGCATTGTTATGCAAACCTCGTCCTTGAATATCCATACCCGCATATACATCATAAGTATTGCGTTGCAGTTTTTGAGCTGTAGCCAAAGAGGTAGCCAATTTATTCGGATTCCAGTTGTAGTTCAAGAAGTAAGCATCTGTAACAGCCTTCCCATCTTTTGAGAACCACTCATCGTTTCTGTCACTTAATTGGTCTGTCCAGGACACATATCCGTCATTTGTCTGAGATTCATACCAAATCACTTTAAAATGCCAGTCTATTTCTGTAGCAGCATCATGACAGGCTGCAAAAAAGCCTTTCAAATTATCAGCCAAAGGTTGTCCCAGACCTCCTTCAGGATTAACACCTACTCCATCGAGTCCATAGAATTTCAATATCTGAACGAATTTCTTGGCATACTTAAATTCACTCCCCTCCTTCTTAACCAGTTTTTGTAATTCCGGACTTACAGAACCCTCAAAGAATATTAAACAACCCGTCATTACCCCATTTTTATGAGCAACGTCATTGAATACTCCCGGAACACGAATCCAACCATTGGACCAGTTACCATGATAATCCAGATATTGCCACATACTGAAATTATCAGCATTAAAATTGTAACGCGGCAACGGCCCCCATACTTTAGAGTTCTCCCCAACAGGACACCACCATAAAACCTTGCGTTCGTCACCTCTTGTGGGGACAACCTGAGTCTTGTCATTCTTTATACGAGCCTTAGGACGTACACGTGAAACAAAAAAGTTTTCATCAATATATCCCGACTTATCACTGAAAGGTTTTCCTGGCTCCCATGTATCAAGCATTTCACTCCAACTTGCACCCATATCCACCGCATAGTCCAGTGTATAGGCTGGAGCAGTCTGCGCATTAGCTTCTATAAATAAAGAAGCTAAAATACTTGCAAAAAGTACCTTTTTTTTCATTGCATCATTTTTTAATGGTTAATAATTTATTTAATAGCTTTTGTCAGCTCTTTTTCAATAGCCTGAAATACATAAATCCCCGAACGTCTCATCGTAAATCTCCATTTACCTTCATTTGCAGGAGTTTTAGCCTCATCCAGTACCAGTGTATAAATGTGTGTATCCGGATCAAAAAACTCGTTACTTAATGTACGTGTTTCCTTTTTGGTGGTAATAGGAGAAATAATTGAAATTTTATCTTCCTTCTCCTTCACTTGATCTAACTTGAAAAACACTTTGTATTTACCATCAGCATCGGCTGTAATAGGGGCATCATCCAGAAATCCTTTTTTAATAAATTCAAAAGTTGTAAGTTCTTCCTTTAAACCAAACTCCCAGCGTTCAATAAAAAGTTTCCAGGTTCCATCCGATAGGAAATCCTTAGGTAGTTGTATCTGTAAATTCTGAATGACTGCAGGCAATTTTTCATCATCAGCACCAGTCGCCACTTTCACCTGCCGGAAGTCTTGTGATACAAAAACCAGCGAATCGACAGATTGTCCCGACCAACCGCTTGCCTTAATATTCAGAAGATCTGCATAGGTATCTACATCAATTTCCTTATCTGCTAATAATACACAGTTGATTTTCCCTACATTTTCTTCTTCTTTATCACGACGTACAATTAGATCCCATTCGCCTACACTCCATTCATCCGTACGGGATGTTGTTATAAATACATGTTCAGGATCATAATTTAACTCACCCTCGGCAACATCCAATATTTCCGGATAGCTCCAATTCATATACATATTTACGCCATCTTTACGTAGCAGGATTTTGTCAACTGGCTGGATACCGGGGAGATAAACCTTAAATGCGACTTCCTGGCCAATAACCACTTCACTTTTCTCTACTTTAAAATCTGAAACTAAATTAGCCGCTGAATAAGATACTTCTGTATTGTCATTACACGAAAACAAAAATATACTTACAATCACACTTACTATAACAATATATTTTTTCATAATTATATTAATTAAAAATTAGCAATATCTGTATCCCACCATAAACGGGTTGATTGTTGATCAGGACCATTTAATACCGGTATAGCAGAGGTTTCAATGTCCGCTTTATTTTCATTATCTCCTCCCACTGCATAGGGAATACGGCGTATCCCAACCAAAGGGTCAATACTTCCATCACCATCAGCGAACGAACCTTTCACCGGTGCAATCATATGGGGATACCCCGTACGTCTCATATCAGCCCATGCAACAGCCGACATCGGGAAAAGAGCGATCCATTTTTGAGTGATGATCTTTTCAAGCATGACCTCTTTGGAGTCGTTGTTACTCCATTTATTGCAAACATTCATAACTCCTTCTGCATTGTTCCGCAAATCGTAATAATCTCTGTAATCTGCTGATATTACACTCTCTGAAACGATGTATTGATCGTATTTATCACTAAATCCAAATTCTTTAAAACTGGTTCTGACACCTTCGTTATAGAAGTGTTCAGGAGTACCTCCCATTGCCCAACCCCTCAATGCACCTTCAGCACGCAAAAAGTACACTTCGGAAACTTTAAATATTTCCAATGGCTTTTGAGAGAAGTTGGTAGAGAGTTTAGAAAAAGACAAGTAAGTAGGAGATGTATTCGGGTCTTCGGTTAAGGATCCGTTTCTCATAGATAAATAATCAGAATTTGTATCTAATACTTTACGTCCGGATATATCATAGATATCAGCTGAGTTTTTTGAAAAAAACTCTTCTAACATCGGATGTCCTGTACGCTTTAATATATTATGCAAATTCGCGTTCAAACGACTATCTACCCAGTTACTGGATATCTTAAATAAAGGATGTCTGTCCAAATACAGTTTATATACATCAAGCGCTATATCATTATCCGAAGCTTCCAAAACACCTGATTTAATAGCTTCTTCTGCTATTCTTTGAGCCTTATCCGGAGCTGCTTTTACCATATTCATAGCCATCCGTAAGCGCAAGGAGTTTGCAAACTTTATCCAGTTATCTACTTTACCACCCGCAATTTTATCCATGGATGAAATCGTTCTATCCAATTCAGCATCAGGATTCTTTTTGTACTCAAACAAAATGTCAATATCGCGTTGCAAGTCCAAGAAAATGGAGTCGTAAATGTCTTCAACCGAATTGTATGTCAAAGGATGCTCTTCTTTTAATACTTTATAATCATTGTATGGAAAAGGACCATGCACTCCTGAATACAAATGGGCTTCGTAGGAATATAGAATATTGGCTATTGCACCAAGAGGTTCAGCTTTCAACGTTTTTGCAGAAGCCATTACAGGTACTACTTGTTGAGCAACCCAAGTCATGTTTGCTTTAGGGCCAGAAGCAAAATCGTCATTTATTACATAAGTAGATTTGATACGACCCTGAAAATTATGCGGCAAGCACATATACCCACAATAATTATCCATATGCAGGTTAAATTGATATTGGTACTTGTGTTCACGTTTATCAATCAGAAGCTCTTGAGCAGTAATAAGTAACCCGGCAGCGGTGGAAATACTTGAGACCGAATCCGTAGCATGCTCCATCGTAGAATTAGACTTCAAGTTGTCAACTACACCATCATAACATCCTGTTAATACCCAACCGGATATTACTGAAAATAATATTATCTTATTTAAATATTTCATATCTTTATTTATTAAAATGAAGCCTTTAAATTAATACCGAAGCTCCGTGTTGTAGGCAGACTGAAACAGTCAATTCCACCAAATCCGTTACTTGTAGAAACAGATACATCCGGATCAACTGGTGATTTTTTATAAATGAAAAATAAATTACGCCCTACAACAGAGACAGACAGATTTTTACCATTACCAAACAGACTACGGAATGTATATCCCATTGAAAGTTCACGCAGACGTAAGTTAGTTGCATCATAAGTATACTCGGATAATGCAGCCAGTCCACCACCTATTGTTTGATAATAATCTTGTGCTGATGCTATTTGACCATCACCCATAATTATACCAGGAACGGATTGTTGTACAATATTACCATCAACAATAGATTCTTTCATATATACAATTCCCCGGTCACGAGCATCACCAGATCGCTTAGAGACCCCGTAGTAATCAAGTTTGGCCTCTGTTAAAGACACGATCTTGCCACCGACCTTACCATCAATCAAGAAATAAAGTGAGAAGTCCTTATAATTGAAAGTATTGTTCCATCCAAAATTTACTTTAGAGTTTGCATTCCCAATATAGGTACTACAATCATTAGTAATCACAGGAGCGCCATATCGGTCAGTTATGATCTTACCATTCTGATCACGTTTTATGGTATTAGCATATAAATCACCATATGGACGACCCTTCCGATAAATAATCTTAAGACCGGATTCCTGTCCTAAGTCAATCGTAATATCCTTATCATTACCATAAGTTTGTAAGATCTCATTATCATTATATGAAATATTAAAACCTGTTTTCCAGGACCAGTCCTGGTTTATCATCCAATAGTAATTAGTAGTAAATTCAAAGCCACGATTACGAACACGTCCGCTATTTATCGGTCTTGAACCTGCCGTTGCCGATGACACTGTTAAATATTGATTGTGCATAATACTATTATAGAGAGTCAGATCCCAGTCCCATGCATTATTGAAAAAACGTCCTTCGAATCCCAACTCTGTAGATGTCACGGTTTCTGGTCTTGGATCCTCAAATCGTGTAAACTTTTTCGCCCCATATCCTCCTGTATTAAAGTCATAAGGTAGCTCATCAAATAAAACATTTGGAATAGAATTACCGACCTGACTGTATGATAGACGAACCTTTAATAAATTCACCTTATCACTCGTAAACTTAAAAACGTCATTTAACAGGACGTTTCCACCCAGCGCATAATAAGCATAACTCGGCGATGTACCATAAGGTACAAACTGCTGAAATGCTTGCGACCAGTCATTACGAACACTAAAATCAACATAGGCCATCTGTTTATAACCAACAGAAGCCGTTGCATATACAGAATGCTCCCAATTTTTAGATTTATTCAATTCGTTCTTATATAGAGATGGGTTCTTGATATTTTGAGGATCGTAAACATTCGGAATAGCTGTTGTATCTCCCATCGTATAATATAAGGACAACTTCCGATTGTTGATTTCCTGCATACTTCCACCAACATTTACAGACAGATCAAAGTCTTTTGTACTTTTCGCATATGAGATTAACCCGTCAATAAATATCTGTGTATCAGTCTGTCTATCTGTATAATAAACTGAATTATAGAAGTTTTTACCTCTCGTACCGTGATATGTCTCCCCTTCATTACGGACATTATTCACATCATAATTCATACGAGCCTGTGCAGACAACCCCTCCATGATATTCACTTTTGCAGAAATAGAAGTATAAAAACGATCCAGATATGCTGTGTTAATGATACGATTAGCAGTCCAATATGGAGAGTTACCGTTTTCTTCCGTTTGCCAAGGCCATACCTGGATAGGACCTTCTCCCGTTTTACGAGGAGTTTTTGTCCCTGTTGAGTTTGTATACCAATTTTCTGAGTTTAATGCATATAATGCTCCATAGGTTTCTTGATTATCTTTAAAATAGCGAATATCCGCATTACGTGGCATCAAATACAAATTATACAATGGATTACCAAAGTATCCCGAAGAAGGTTTATTCTTGGATTCCTGTTTTACGTAATTTGCAGAAAAGCTAAGTTCCAATTTGTCTTTAAATAATTTAAAATTATTTCTAAAAGAAAAGATGTGTCTGGAAAAAGTATTATTAGGCATCATTCCTTTAGCTTGTGTATTTCCATAAGAAAAGTAACTTTGGGAAATTGCATTTCCTCCCGTTATTGAAATTGTATTATTAAAATTCGTTCCCGTCTTCAGGAAATTCCCAATATTGCTTTGCGCACTGTTGCGTGCATAAGGAATATCTTCTAAAGTTCGATCAGAAAGGCGACCTATAGCCCCTCCCCAAGAGGTGGTAGTTAATCGTCTTGAATAAGTTGGATTTATTATCTGACTGCCGTTCGCAAAATAACCATTTGTGAAATATTCGACTCCTGCTCCATAATTATCCTGAAATTCCGGAGTAACCAAAGGAGTCTCAAACAAAGAACTACTGGATACATCAACAGATACTTTTCCTTCATAGCCTTTTTTAGTTGTAATCAGTAGTACACCATTTGCGGCACGGCTACCATACAAGGCTGCAGCATTTGCTCCTTTTAAAACATTAATACTCTGGATATCATCCGGGTTGATATTAGATAAACCATCACCACCGTCATGTCCGCCACCATAAGCAATATTGCCCTCAATCTGTCCTTGATTATGGTCGGCCATAGGAATACCATCTAATACAATCAATGGAGAATTGGTTCCTAAAATAGAAGCATTACCACGTAATAGAATTTTAGATGAACCACCCGCTCCTGTTGAATTAGGAGTGATCACCAATCCTGCTGTTTTACCTTGCAGTGCATTTATAAAATTTGCATCTTTTGCGCGTGTCAACTCTTTACCGTCTACCTTTTGAGTTGCATATGTCAGTGATTTAGCAGCACGTTCAATTCCCATAGCAGTAACTACCACCTCATTTAGCATTTGGGTATCTTCTTCCATTACGATATCGAAAGATTTAGTATTGGCAACAGGAAGACTTATTTTCCGATAACCGATATAGGAGATTTCTAATACAGCACTGTTATTAGCCACTTCAATAGAATAATCTCCGTTTATGTCGGTAATAGTCCCGTTAGCGGTACCTTTAATCAAGACACTTACACCAATTAGTGGTTCTCCGTGTGTATCGGAGATATGTCCTTTGATAACACGTTTGTTCTGCGTTACAGTATTTACAGTTTCCCCTTTATTTGTAAATAGTACTAAATACTTGTCACGAATAGAATAAGAGGCACCTGAATTCTTTAATAAACGTGTCATCACAACTGATAGCTTTTCATGAGAAGCTCTGATTGTGACCATCTGATCAGGATTTACATCTTTTGTATTATAGACAACAGAAAGAGAGGCTTGATGCCCGATTTCAGTTAAAACCTTACTCAATGAAGCATTTGTAAAGTCTAAATTCAATAATACATCTTGTGCAGAAGCGCTCAACACTGTTGGAGCCAGAAGAAAAAGGAATAATAGCAAGATTCGGCTCTTGCCCTTTGTAATTTTTTTCATTTCATATTCTTTTAACGTTAACAATTCCTAGAATTATCTCAATATCAAACTTCGGTATAGAAAATAGTTTGTGTGTAATCTATAATTCTTTATCAAATTACATATTAATAATTTAAACGTTTTATATAATACAATCCATTTAATAAACTTACTAAAGAAAAAGAAAAAAATCATTTAATTACATTCCATCATTTTCAACGAGATGATAGGACACTTCAGCTTAACTATTTCGATTATCCAACATACTTTATTGACAACCTATGTCTTAATTATATATTCTTTGGTAAGAAACAAACAAACTTATATCCACTCATTTCGTATACTTTGGGGAATCTATATCTATATTACCTAATAGATATAAATCCCGTATCGTGCACTTAAAACATCCGGATGTTTTCCTAAAGAACATGGGGATGTTGTACATAAAAACATCCCCATGTTTTATATAACAACATGCGGATGTTATTGAAAGAGAAGTCTTATATAAAGATGAACAAGAAGCTATGGTACAACCTGGTACATCCATATATTGTTGTACTACAAAAAGCTACGAAATAGCCTGGGTATAAACACCAACCAGTTACCGATCAAACAAGGCTGATTTTTCTGCCTTTTTCATTATTTATAACTAACAGCCTGCTTTCTCTTTCCATTATTGTTGCAGATAAGCAAAAAATAATCTACTTTTGTTCTTCATTCAGTAAATAGTAAACTATATAAAGCAAAAGAATATGATAGACGTAAAGACTTGTATCAACGATTCACAAGAGAAAATGGATATGGCCATTATGTACCTGGAAGAGGCACTGGCTCACATCCGCGCCGGTAAAGCAAGTACCAGATTGCTGGATGGAATCCGTGTAGATTCTTATGGAAGCATGGTACCTATTAGTAATGTAGCTGCCGTAACCACTCCGGATGCACGTAGCATTACTATCAAACCGTGGGATAAAGGTATGTTCCGTATCATTGAAAAAGCAATTATTGACTCTGATTTAGGCATTATGCCCGAGAACAATGGTGAGATCATCCGTATCGGTATCCCTCCTTTGACAGAGGAACGTCGTAAGCAACTGGCAAAGCAGTGTAAAGCTGAAGGTGAGACAGCCAAAGTAAGCGTACGTAATGCCCGCCGTGACGGTATTGACACACTGAAGAAAGCCCTGAAAGAAGGTCTTGCAGAGGATGAACAGAAGAATGCAGAAGCCAAACTGCAGAAAATCCATGATAAGTATATCAAGCAGATTGATGATATGCTGGCTGAAAAGGACAAAGAAATTATGACAGTGTAAATTAGTAGTTAAGTAATCAAGTAGTTAAGTAGTAAGTAGCAGATGTTTCTGTTTGTATCCTACTTAACTACTTGACTACTCACTACTTGACTACTAAAGAATGATGAGAGGACTGGTAATAAAGAATACAGGGAGCTGGTATCAGGTAAAAACTGATGACGGGCAGTTTATCGAATGCAAGATAAAGGGAAATTTCCGTCTGAAAGGAATACGTAGCACCAATCCTGTTGCTGTGGGCGATCGTGTTCAAATCATACTAAATCAGGAGGGTACTGCTTTTATCAGCGAAATAGAAGACAGAAAGAACTACATCGTTCGCCGTTCCTCCAATCTTTCTAAACAATCTCACATCCTTGCTGCCAATCTCGACCAGTGTATGTTAGTGGTGACGGTGAATTACCCCGAAACATCCACAATCTTCATCGACCGTTTTCTTGCCTCGGCAGAAGCCTATCGTGTACCGGTAAAGCTGATATTCAATAAAGTAGACGCTTACAATGAAGATGAACTGCATTATCTGGACAGCCTCATCAACCTCTATACAAATATCGGTTACCCCTGTTTCAAAATCTCAGCTAAAAAGGGAGAAGGGATTGATACCATCAAAGAAGAGCTGAAAGGACGGATTACTCTATTTTCCGGGCATTCGGGAGTGGGGAAATCAACTCTGATCAATGCCATACTTCCGGAACAGGAAGTAAAGACCGCTGAAATATCTGCGTATCACAATAAGGGAATGCATACTACTACTTTCTCCGAAATGTTTGCCGTAGCAGACGGAGGTTATATCATCGACACTCCGGGTATCAAAGGATTCGGAACCTTCGACATGGAAGAAGAAGAAATAGGACATTACTTCCCGGAAATATTCAAATTTTCTGCTGACTGCAAATACAACAACTGTACTCACAGGCACGAACCCGGCTGCGCAGTCCGGCAAGCCGTAGAGCAACATTACATCAGCGAATCACGTTACACTTCTTATCTGAATATGCTCGAAGATAAAGAAGAGGGAAAATACCGTGCCGCCTATTGATTTATTAACTCTTTTTCACTCACTGCGTATTAAACTATCTTCCCAATCGCCTGTCTAAATTAAGACGTTATATACTATACTTAACAGGTACACAACACCACATCGCGTACCTATAATATAAAACATACATGGACAAGAGGATTAAATGGGGTATTATCATCATCGTAGGCGCCGGATTGATAGGAGGTGGCATCTACTCGCAAATGCCTAAACAAAACGCCGAACTGGCAGCAGCCGACAAAGTAACCCAAAATCAAAAGGGAGGTAAAAAGATTCTGAATGTAAATGCACGGATTATAAAGCCGCAATTGCTTACAGATGAAATACGCATCAGCGGTAGCCTGCTACCCGATGAAGAGGTTGACCTTTCATTTGAAACATCGGGAAAGATTGTAGAAATCAACTTTGAAGAAGGCAGTGCCGTAAAAAAAGGCCAACTATTGGCTAAAGTAAACGACCGGCAACTGCAAGCACAACTACAGCGCCTTGTCTCCCAACTGAAGCTGGCAGAAGACCGTGTATTCCGCCAGAATGCCCTGTTGGAAAGAGATGCTGTCAGCAAAGAAGCTTACGAACAGGTAAAAACAGAACTTGCCACACTGAATGCCGATATAGATATTGTCAAAGCAAACATAGCACTGACAGAACTTCGTGCCCCGTTTGACGGCGTTATCGGTCTGCGACAAGTCAGCGTAGGAGCCTATGCCTCTCCCAGTACCATTGTAGCCAAACTAACCAAGATATCTCCGTTGAAAGTAGAGTTTGCAGTACCAGAGCGATATGCCGGGCAAGTAAAAAAAGGAGCAAACCTGACCTTCCACCTCGAAGGGCAACTTGACGGGTTCGATGCCAAAGTATATGCCACCGAGTCAAAAATCAGTGAGATGCACTCACTAACCATACGTGCACTCTACCCCAACAGTAGTGGTAGTGTACTTCCCGGTCGTTATGTAAGTGTTCATTTGAAGAAAGAAGAGATTCCCAACGCAATTGCAGTACCTTCGGAAGCGATTGTCCCCGAAATGGGAAAGGACAAAATATACCTTTACAGAAACGGAAAAGCACAACCGGTAGAGATCTCCACCGGCATACGTACCGAAGCTGAAGTACAGGTACTAAGAGGTCTGCAAGTAGGCGATACTATTATAACTTCGGGAACACTGCAACTTCGTACAGCACTACCTGTCACTCTTGATAACATTGATTAAACCAGCCGCCTTATGAATATATCCGAATTAAGCATACGCCGGCCGGTATTATCGACGGTACTGACAATTATTATCCTCCTCTTCGGGTTCATCGGATACAGCTATCTTGGTGTACGCGAATATCCGTCGGTGGATAATCCCATTATATCGGTATCCTGCTCCTACCCCGGTGCAAATGCTGATGTTATTGAAAATCAGATCACAGAACCACTGGAACAGAATATCAACGGTATTCCCGGTATTCGCTCTCTGTCGAGTGTCAGCCAGCAGGGACAATGTCGTATTACGGTAGAGTTTGAGCTTTCCGTCGATCTGGAAACAGCGGCCAATGATGTGCGTGACAAAGTATCACGTGCCCAGCGCTATTTGCCCCGCGATTGTGATCCTCCTACGGTATCAAAAGCCGATGCCGATGCCATGCCTATCCTTATGGTAGCCCTCCAGAGCGAAAGACGTTCGCTACTGGAACTGAGTGAAATAGCCGACCTTACCGTAAAGGAACAGCTTCAGACAATTGCCGATGTAAGTAGCGTATCTATCTGGGGTGAAAAACGTTACTCCATGCGTTTGTGGCTGGACCCTATCAAGATGTCCGGTTATGGTATCACGCCTATCGACGTAAAGAATGCAGTGGACAAAGAGAATGTGGAATTGCCTTCGGGTAGTATCGAAGGAAACACCATAGAACTGACGATCCGTACGCTGGGTTTGATGCATACGGCAGAAGAGTTCAACGACCTCATTATCAAAGAGGATAAGAATCAGATTGTTCGTTTCAGTGATATTGGTCGCGCCGAACTGGGTCCGGCAGACATCAAAAGTTACATGAAAATGAACGGAGTCCCCATGGTTGGTGTAGTTGTCATCCCCCAACCGGGTGCTAACCATATCAAGATTGCCGATGCTGTGTACGACCGTATGGAAAGGATGCAAAAAGATCTTCCGGAGGATGTGCACTACAACTATGGATTCGATAATACCAAATTTATCCGTGCTTCCATCAATGAAGTAAAACAAACAGTGTACGAAGCATTTGTACTGGTTATCATCATCATTTTCCTTTTCCTGCGCGACTGGCGCGTGACACTCGTACCGTGTATTGTGATCCCCGTTTCACTGATTGGCGCATTCTTCGTCATGTACCTGGCGGGATTCTCTATCAACGTGCTTTCGATGCTTGCGGTAGTTCTGTCGGTGGGGCTTGTGGTGGATGATGCAATTGTTATGACCGAAAACATTTATGTCCGGATTGAACAGGGTATGGCACCGAAAGAGGCAGGAATCGAAGGAGCCAAAGAAATTTTCTTTGCCGTTATCTCCACTACGATTACGCTGGTAGCCGTATTCTTCCCTATTGTGTTCATGGATGGTATGACAGGACGGCTCTTCCGGGAGTTCAGTCTGGTTATTTCAGGATCGGTTATTATATCCTCTTTTGCAGCATTGACTTTCACACCGATGCTTGCTACCAAACTGCTGATAAAGCGTGAAAAGCAGAACTGGTTTTACAGAAAAACAGAACCATTCTTTGAAGGAATGAATCGCCTATATAGCCGTTCGCTGGCAGCATTTCTGCGGAAACGCTGGTTGGCATTACCCGTTATCGCCGTTACTATCGGAATCATTGTATTCTTATGGGACTATATTCCTGCAGAAATGGCACCGCTGGAAGACCGTTCTCAAATCAGTATCAATACACGTGGAGCAGAAGGTGTAACCTATGAATATATACGAGATTATACAGAGGACATCAACGACCTTGTCGATTCCATTATTCCCGATGCAGAATCCGTAACTGCCCGTGTTTCAAGTGGTAGCGGTAACGTACGTATCACACTGAAAGATATGAAGGACCGTAACTACTCACAGATGGACGTAGCCGAAAACCTGTCTAAAGCAGTACAGAAAAAGACCATGGCACGCTCGTTTGTGCAGCAGTCTTCTTCTTTCGGAGGACGACGCGGAGGTATGCCTGTACAATATGTATTGCAAGCTACCAATCTGGAAAAACTTCAGGAAGTACTGCCGAAGTTTATGGCAAAAGTATACGAAAACCCGGTATTCCAAATGGCCGATGTCGACCTGAAATTCAGTAAACCCGAAGCACGTATCAATATCAATCGTGATAAAGCCAGCATTATGGGAGTCAGTACCCGCAACATTGCCCAAACCCTGCAATATGGATTGAGCGGACAGCGTATGGGCTACTTCTATATGAATGGAAAGCAATACGAGATTTTAGGTGAGATCAATCGTCAGCAACGTAATAAACCTGCGGACCTGAAAGCCATCTATGTACGCAGCGACAACGGAGACATGGTACAGCTTGACAATCTGATAGAATTGACAAACGGTATCGCTCCTCCGAAACTCTACCGCTATAACCGTTTCGTATCGGCTACGGTTTCTGCCGGACTGGCAGATGGTAAGACTATCGGACAAGGACTGGACGAAATGGATAAAATAGCCAAAGAGACGCTGGACGATTCGTTCCGTACGGCCCTGACCGGAGATTCAAAAGAATATCGCGAAAGTTCATCAAGCCTGATGTTCGCCTTCGTTCTGGCTATCTTCCTGATTTATCTGATCCTGGCCGCCCAGTTCGAAAGTTTCAAAGACCCATTGATCGTGATGCTGACAGTACCGCTCGCCATTGCCGGTGCCCTGATCTTCATGTACTTCGGTGGAATAACAATGAACATTTTCAGCCAGATTGGTATTATTATGCTTATCGGACTGGTAGCAAAGAATGGTATCCTTATTGTGGAGTTTGCCAATCAGAAACAAGAAAGCGGCGAAGACAAGATGAGTGCCATCAAAGACGCTTCTCTGCAACGTCTGCGCCCTATCCTGATGACAAGCGCATCTACCATATTGGGACTTATTCCACTTGCTTTTGCCACCAGTGAAGGTTGTAACCAGCGTATTGCCATGGGTACGGCAGTAGTAGGTGGAATGCTTATCTCTACGCTGATGACGATGTACATCGTACCGGCCATATACAGTTATATTTCAACGAACCGGAGACTCACGCCTGTCCTTTCCAAAAGCGAGGAAGACGAAACAGCTCCAACGACGCCCCATAATTAAGTAAGAAAGATGGATAAGAAGAAACTTTTAATCTCCCTACTCGCTCTCTGTACCTGCTCTCCCTTCCTTGGGAGAGGCTTCGGAGGTGAGGTATCAGCACAAGAGGTCTATACTTTGAAGTCCTGTCTGGAAAAGGGATTACAAAACAACTATTCACTACGTATCATTCATAACGAAGAACAGGTGAGTAAGAATAATGCTACTCCGGGGAATGCCGGTTATCTGCCTACTCTCGACTTCTCAGCCGGATATAAAGGTACGGTGGACAACACGCAGACCAAAGTACGCGAAAGCGGAGAAACGATCAAAGAAAACGGTGTATTTGACCAGACAATCAACGTGGGACTCAATCTCAACTGGACTATCTTTGACGGATTCAATATCCAGGCAAACTATAAGATATTGAAAGAGCTGGAACGCCAAGGTGAGACCAATACACGTATTGCCATTGAAGATTTCATAGCGAGCCTTGCCGCCGAATACTATAACTACGTTCAGCAAAAGATTCGTCTGGCCAATCTGCATTATGCCGTGAAACTTTCCAAGGAACGGTTACGCATTGTAGAAGAACGTTATCACATCGGAAACTTCTCCCGACTGGACTATCAGCAAGCCAAAGTAGACTTCAACGCAGATAGTGCCAAGTATATGAAACAGCAGGAGCTATTGCATACCTCACGTATCAATCTGAATGAACTAATGGCAAATGCCAATGTAGACCAGCCGCTCTCTATCGTAGATTCTATTATCAGAGTCAACGCCAACTTAAACTTTGAAGAATTATGGGATGCGACTCTGGCTACCAATGCCTCTTTGCTAAAAGCTGATCAGAATACTACGATAGCCCAACTGGACTATAAGAAGATAAACTCCCGCAACTATCCGTATCTGAAACTAAATACCGGCTATGGATATACGCTCAATAAGTATGATATAGCTGCCAATAGTCAACGTGGTAATCTGGGATTCAATGGTGGGTTGACTGTAGGTTTCAATATATTCGATGGCAATCGCCGCCGGGAAAAAAGAAATGCAAGTATTGCCATTAAGAATGCCCGTTTGCAACGTCAGGAAGTGGAGCAGGCCCTACGGGCTGACATCAGTAACCTATGGCAGGCCTATCGCAATAATCTCAAAATGCTGAATCTGGAACGTCAGAATCTTGTTGCAGCCAAAGAGAATCACGAAATTGCCATGGAACGTTATATGCTTGGAGACCTTGCAGGTATCGAGATGCGCGAAGCCCAGAAAAGCTTACTTGATGCCGAAGAACGTATCCTCTCTGCCGAATATGATACCAAACTTTGCGAAATCTCGCTGTTACAGATTAGTGGTAAAGTATTGAAATATCTGAATTAGTGATAAGTGAGTAGTGATAAGTGATTAGTACCATGCGGTATAATTGCGCAGCCAGCTAATCACTTATCACTACCCACTCATCACTAATTACCAATTTTCCCCCTATATAAAACAATTTTTACCGTCCCTTTCTTCCACTTTCCGCTACCTTTGCCTCCATACAATAAGTTTTAAACAATAACAAACCATGAAGAAATTAGTATTGATGGCTTTGTCATGTTTCTGCCTGACAAGCCTTTCTGCCCAAACGGACAATAATTACAAAGAAAAGCATCCTTATAAAGACTGGGTAAAAATTGCACCGCAGTTTGATGACGCTTTCTTCAAAACGCCGGAAGCCACCCGCATTGCCGACAATGTATTACTCTATCAACAAACTACCGGAGGATGGCCCAAAAACATTTACATGGCTGCCGAATTAAACAAAAAAGAACGCGCAGAGGCACTCAAGATGAAAGAAAATGTAAATTTGAGTACCATTGACAATAAAGCTACCATTACAGAGATTAATTACCTGGCCCGCATCTATTTAGCTACTCAGGACAAGAAATATAAAGACGCTGTACTCCACGGATTGCAGTACCTTTTTGAAGCACAATACGAAAACGGAGGCTGGCCACAGTTTTACCCCCGTTCCAAAGGATATTACATTCATATCACGTACAATGATGATGCAATGATCAATGTAATGAAACTCCTGAGAGACATTACTAAAAAGAAAGCTCCTTATACCTTCCTACCCGATTCTATTATTCAAAAAGCCCAGGTAGCTTTAGACAAAGGAGTAGATTGTATTCTGAAAACCCAGGTAAAACAAAATGGAAAATTGACCGTATGGTGTGCACAGCACGACCGCGAAACACTTGCTCCTGCCAAAGCACGTGCCTATGAACTCCCATCACTGAGTGGACAAGAATCTGATGACATCGTATTGTTCCTTATGTCGCTCTCTAAACCTTCACCGGAGGTGGTCACATGTGTTGAAGCAGCAGTAGAATGGTTCAAAGAGTCGGAAATAAAAGGATTGAAAAAAGAATACTTCACCAATGAAGAAGGTAAAAAAGACTACCGGATGGTTCCTTGTACAGACTGTGCCCCTTTATGGGCACGTTTCTATGAGTTGGATACCAACCGTCCTTTCTTTTGTGACCGTGACGGGATCAAAAAATATGATATCTCGGAGATTGGATACGAACGCCGCAACGGATACAGTTGGTACAATAACGGTGGATTGAAAGTATTAAAGAAATACGAGGAGTGGAAAGAGAAGCTGCAGAAATAATACTGCCTTTCAGTTAAGCCTCAAGATAACCGTTCCCATTGTTTGCAATAACACCTTGTAAGTTGTAAGCAATGGGAACGGTTATTAAATAACAGAGCTATCTTCCTCCGCCAAGGTATGAAATAAGCAATATCTCCAATCCTTCGATTTACGATGGAGGGTTATTTATTTCTTTGTATGAGACAAATGAGCACAAAATAGACAGAATTGTATCATTAAGCAGCAAGCAAATGAATTACTTTTGCCTATCGTTTAATAATTCAAAATACAAATCCTTTAAATCAAACAAACCGTATGACACAACTCCCCTCATCAAAACTTGTTTGGAGAAACACATTGCCAGGTCTCTTTTCTCTCTTATTAATCTTCTTGTCGAACTCCCATCTTAGTGCACAAGAGTATCCAAAGCTGATTCTGCCGGGCGATTATCCCGATCCATCTATCATGCGCGATGGTGACGATTATTATATGACACATTCTCCCTTTACTTATAAACCGGGACTACTCATCTGGCACTCGAAAGACCTACTGAACTGGGAACCGATAATCCGTGCCCTACCCGACTTTGAGGGTTCGGCATGGGCCACCGATCTGCTTAAATACAAAGATACCTACTATGTATACTATCCTTCGGCAGGTACAAACTGGGTGATCTGGGCAAAAGATATCAAAGGTCCTTGGAGTACCCCCGTCGACTTGAAAGTTAGTGGAATCGACCCGGGACATATAGCCGATGAAAACGGCAATCGGTATCTGTATGTGGACAATGGAGCAGTCATCCGCCTCACAGACGATGGGTTGGCCACCATTGGTGAGAAAAGGAAAGTGTATGACGGTTGGAAATATCCTAACTCATGGGAAACGGAGTGTATGTGTCTGGAAGCTCCGAAGTTGAACTATCACAATGGTTACTACTACCTTACTTCGGCACAAGGAGGAACTGCCGGCCCGGCAACGAGCCACATGGTTGTTTCTGCCCGGTCAAAGAACATTACCGGTCCCTGGGAAAACTCCCCATACAACCCCATCGTGCATACATATAGCGCGGCAGACGATTGGTGGTCTAAGGGACACGGTACGCTGGTGGATGACGTTAATGGCAATTGGTGGATATTCTATCATGCTTATGCCAAAGACTATCACACATTAGGGCGGTCTACCCTGATGGAACCTATCGAATGGACAGCAGACGGATGGTTTCGTACCAAACAGACCGTTACACCGATAGTGACACGGCAGCAGATAAAGCAAGGCATGGAACTTTCGGACAACTTTAAAAAACCAGAATTAGGTCTACAATGGACTTTCTGGAAAGAGTATGCCCCGCAGGCAGTTTCGATTGAACGGGGTACACTGTGGCTGAATGCCAATGGAGAGACGCCTGCCAATGGACGTACCTTGTTGGTAAACGTAGGAAATAAACAGTATGAAGCGCAAGTGGAGATCAAAGTAGGCAAAGCGAATACAGCCGGATTAATTTTATTCTACAACGAAAAGGCTTATGCCGGAGTCGCTTCCGACGGAATAAAGTTCACCCTCTATCTCAATGCGGAAAAGAAACTGGAAATTCCCAATACATTGGGCAAGCACTTTATCGCCAAAATACGAAATCAAGGTAATCGTGTAACCATCGCCGTTAGCAAGAACGGGAAAAAATGGATTTCGCTAATAGATAATTTGGATGTATCTGCTCTGAACCATAACAATCAAGGGGGATTCTGCTCCCTACGCGTGGCACTTCTCTCGACCGGAGAAGGCAGAGCCGGCTTCAGCAGTTTCCGCTATCGTGACAATTTTTTGTAAGAGCAAGAAGTGAGTTACTTTACAACGGATGAAGGTAGTACATTGATATTATGTAGTCATCCCTTAAAAGTATATTTCAGAGAAACATCTCCTGCAATGAGTGCTTCGCTGATTAAAAATACCGACTATTTATCCATGTAGAAAAGGAACTAAAAGCAATCCCCAAGAACTTGTTTCGCAGTATCCACACAGCCTCCTTCCGGTTCAGCTTGATACGGATTCGTTCTTTTTACCCAAGCTTCTTCCACTGCGTAGAAATCTGTTTCCGGAATCGTTTCCCCTTCCATCTTACGGGAAAGATTATCAAAGTATAGCTTCCAACGCACATAATAGAAATCTTTCAGCAGACCGTTCCACTCCTTATGTGCATAATCCCGAAGACCTCCCCTTTCGGCAGCATTCCGGTTTCCCCAAGTGGTAACCTGTACACGGGCATTCCATTCGTACAACGCTTTCTCTTCAGGAGTAACACCCAAAGCACGAGCGCTGTTAATCCATCCTCCCAACCGAAACTCTGCACGAGTACCCAACAATTGATCCTGCAACAGTATCAGATTCAGGAATTTCTGAGAAGCCATTGCAAAAAGTTCTTTATCACCTGCACGATAAGCAGCCGTAACCGCTTTCTGCATCAGCCTTCCTTTCTCAGCAATAGCCTGACGAACAACATCTACCAAATCGTACTCAAAGTTAGTATTCCCTCTATACCGGTCGGCCACAGAAACCATCAGACGGACAGCCTCTATCACCTCTTGCGGGTCATAATAATCTTTCATTTCCGACCAACTGGAGACCTGATAAACATCCAATCCCGGACGGGCACAGAACACCGACTCATGTGTTCCTTGCTGGGTCAGCTCCTTCGGAGCATTATAGATAGAATTTGCCAGCTTGCCCCAGGCCAATTGCAGAGCCGGTTCGTCTTTACCATAACGTGCTTTAACATATCCTTTCAACCAGTCTTCTTTCGTAAAACGCTCCGGACGCCAAGGCAACTCCATCAACAGTTCGTACATCACAGGATTGTTTTCTATCCCTTCGGGTGTCATGCCTACTCCTTTCAGAGTAGCGCAGGCCCGGAGATTTTCTTTCGCTAAGTAGTAGTTATCGATCACGTTGTCCATCTTCCCATGTAATCCGACATTGGCACCATAATTCAGTAACATACAATATACCCAATTATGCTTTCCATATCCATCTTTACGATACCACTCTGATTCCGGGTCACCCCATTGCGGCCGGCACTCACTTGTGAGATCAAGTATTAATAAATCTCCGGTATCCAAATTCTTAATCAGTTCAGGACGAGGATTTGCCTGCCACGCTTGAATCACCCAGACAGCTTTCGGATTCGCCTTCTTCATGGCTTTCATTACAGCTTTACCTACAGCATCCAAATTAACACCGTCCGTATTACCCCCCTCATGGAAAGGATCCATTGAATAGTAGTTTGCCTTGCCATATAGTTTTTCCAGCTCTTTGTAATAGAGTGATGATATCTCTTCAAAACGCGAATCGTCAGGTTGAAGAAAAGCAGGGCGACGATAACCACACCACACACCGGGATCGGAAACATTCAAACCTAACTTTGCTTTTGCATTGTGAGGCACCATTCCACAATATCCCGGCAGGACGGGTTCTATCCCATACTCATGCATTCGTTTCAGAATTTTCTTCTGAAGTGACACCTGCTGTGTATACCAATGATCCGGATTCGGGCCACCCCATCCTTCAAGATTATTCATCAGCCACCAAGCAAAGAAGCCCGGTCCTGAGATGAACTCATTTATCTCCGTCTTGTTATATCCCAGTTTCTGAAGCACATTATACCATACTGTTTCCGTTCCGGTGATCGCCAAAGGAAGATTGATACCGTGCAATGCCATCCAGTCAATCTCTTTCTCCCACCGTTCCCAGTCCCAGAATGCCATGGAATAGGAGTATGTACAATAATTCAGATCATAACGCCACGGTAATTTCGTCTCATGGCGCTCTTTCTTCATTACAGGAGGAAGAACATCCGGCAGTGTAGCTGTCATCCCGTTCCATGAAAGATGAATACCGGCATAATACTTCAGATACCAGTTCAGCCCGGTTGCTATGCTGACAAAGTTATTTCCCCGAATCACCACCCGGCTACCTTTCTGGTCAAGTTCAAAGAAGTCGGTATCAGACTTCACCTCTTCAATAATAAACTTCTTTGAAGCTCCTCTATCGATACGCTCTAATAAGCCTGAGATGGGAGAAGCTGAGACGATGGTTGTAATCACAGCTAACAGCAATACTACACCAATCCGTTTCATTGTATTCTATAAATTAACCGACAATGTATTTCGCACCTTTACTAAAATACCGATAAATCATCGCTACAAAGAGCCATGAGATACAGAATGCCACCACGGCAGCGAGTGGAATCTGGATACTTATAGGAACGTTCAGGGCTCTCATAAGAAGTACGGAAGGTCCGGTCAGGAAGTAATGAACCATATAGATACCAAAGCCACAAAGTGTAAGATTGGCCAAAGCTTTCCGTACACGTTCCGAACGAATCTCCGCTTTCTTTGCCAGCATAAACACAGGAATCGTCATCATCACCACATTGATAGAACAGTAGGTGAAGAAGAGTTCGTACATTTCGGGCGTACATTCCGGCAATGCAGAGATATGGCGGAAACCAAAGAATGTAATAACATAGCCAACAATAAACATCGGGATGCCGATAGCCAATGTCTTACTCAAAGACCAATCAAGATTTCTCAGATAATGTCCCAGTAACAGATAACCATTGAATCCGGCAAAGGCATAGAGCATGCCAAAGGAATTCCAGGAACAAGTACCCCACAGATATTGAGCTACAAACTGATTGTAGTAAGGCAAGAATAGCGTGATTCCCCATACCAACAGAAACCAGAGTTTGGCACGTTCGGATGCCTTCTCCACCCAGGCTGAGAAAATGGGCATATAAAGATAAAGTCCGATCAGCAGATAGATATACCACATGTGTACAGCCAGAATAGAGAAATTGAAAGGTATCTCCAATATATATTGAACAGCCACAGAGAGCGACTGACGCATTACATCTTCTCCGGCATAAGGGAAGAAATCAAGTACAACCTGAGGGCTAAGTCCCAACAGCCCGGTCACCCACGGAAAAATATTGTAAATAACCGACCAGATAAGGAAAGGGAACAGCACACGCGGAATACGCTTCTTATAAAATACAGAGGCATCGCCACGTACCGGTAACAGCAAAGCGCCGGTAATCATAACAAATAAAGGAACACACGGTCGTAACGCCGCACCATAAACAGCTCCCCAGAATTTGATTTCATCAATATTGGGAGCGTCGCCCGGATAAAAATTGAAAGGGTCCGTGCAATGGCAGCAGACCACGGTAAACATGGCTATCAGTCTTACGACATCCAGCCAGACAATGTGATTCTTTTGTTGCAGTAGTTCAGTCGGTGCTTGTTTCATGATATGTATAAGGTGTTAAATTATAAAAAGGGCACCTGTACTAATCTAAAATACAGATGCCCAAAAAGTTACTCAAATGTTACAGATGATACATAGTCGCGGCATTACTTACCTTCGCAACTACCACCTGCACAACGCGGTTTAATCTGTTTGAAAAAGTCATTGCCTTTATCATCTACCAGAATGAATGCCGGGAAGTTTTCTACTTCAATCTTCCAGATAGCTTCCATACCCAGTTCGGGATATTCCACACATTCAATGCTCTTGATATTGTTCTGAGCAAGGATAGCTGCAGGGCCACCGATAGAACCCAGATAGAAACCGCCATACTTCTTACAAGCATCAGTCACCTGCTGGCTACGATTACCCTTGGCAAGCATAATCATACTTCCACCGTGACTCTGGAACAACTCTACATACGAGTCCATACGTCCGGCAGTAGTGGGGCCCATAGAGCCACAGGCCATTCCCTGAGGAGTCTTGGCAGGACCGGCATAGTAAATCGGATGATCCTTAATATACTGAGGCAGATCCTCACCACGGTCCAAACGTTCTTTCAGCTTAGCATGAGCGATATCACGACCTACGATAATTGTTCCGTTAAGTGACAGGCGGGTAGATACCGGATACTTAGTGAGTTCTTTCAGAATCTCCTGCATCGGACGGTTCAGATCAATCTTAACCGCATCGCCTTCACCTGTATTGCGGAGCTCAACAGGAATCAGGCTACCCGGATTTTCATCCAGTTTCTCAATCCAGATACCATCTTTATTGATCTTACATTTAATATTACGATCGGCAGAACAAGATACGCCAAGACCTACCGGACAGGAAGCACCATGACGGGGCAAACGGATGATACGTACATCATGTGCCAGGTATTTACCGCCGAACTGTGCACCAAGTCCTATGCGCTGAGCCTCAGCCAGTACTTCTTTTTCCAGTTCGATATCACGGAAAGCACGACCGTACTCATTTCCGGTAGTAGGCAGTTCGTCATAATAATGTGTAGAAGCCAGCTTCACGGTCAGCAGATTCTTCTCAGCCGAAGTACCCCCAATCACGAATGCAATGTGATAAGGAGGACAGGCAGCTGTGCCCAACGTCTTCATCTTCTCCACAAGGAAAGGAACCAGCGTACCCGGATTCAGGATCGCTTTTGTTTCCTGATATAAATAAGTTTTATTGGCAGACCCACCTCCTTTGGTCACACAAAGGAATCTGTACTCCATGCCTTCTGTTGCCTCAATATCGATTTGGGCAGGCAGGTTACATTTTGTATTCACCTCATCGTACATGTTCAAAGGAGCATTCTGAGAGTAACGCAGGTTCTCTTCGGTATACGTTTTGTAAACACCGAGTGAGAGTGCTTCTTCGTCACAATAGCCAGTCCATACCTGCTGTCCTTTTTCACCATGCACGATAGCCGTACCGGTATCCTGGCAGAAAGGCAATACACCTTTAGCTGCAACTTCTGCATTACGCAGGAAAGTGAGTGCTACGTATTTGTCGTTATCACTTGCTTCGGGATCGCTCAGAATCTTTGCCACCTGCTCGTTGTGCGAACGGCGCAACATGAACGATACATCACGGAAAGCTGTATTAGCCATAGCCGTGAGCCCCTCTTTCTCTACTTTCAGAATCGGATTTCCTTCAAACTCGCTTACCGATACATAGTCTTTGGTAAGCAGATAATACTCAGTCTTATCTTCTCCATGTTCAAACATGGGTTGATACTTAAACGGAGGTGTTGCCATATCTTTACTTTTTATTACGTAATGTTAGTTAGTGAGGCAAAGGTAATAATAGTTTTCCGAAGTACAGAAAATGGAGGGCTAAAAAAGATAAACAGAAAAAGGCGGTTACCGGGAGAATCTTGTCAAGAGCAGATTTATTGATTCTTAACTGAAAAGAGGACATTTCGGGAGAAAATGGCTGTTACATTGCAACACAATAGCATTTGCATCGCAACATACCGGGAAATGCATCGTAACATAGTAACAAACGAACCGTTACATGCCGAGATATTTTCGGTAAGTACCGGGAAGAATTGTAGAAAACACCCTACTCACAAACGTTCTATTGGCTATATACATAAAAATAAGGAGAAAGCTTAGACTTCCTCCTTATATGTGTAGTTTAACTGAATCTACTTTATAGTTACAGTGACAAAGATACGATATAAAATGTAAAAGTCAAGTTTCCGAAAGTTTATTTTAGGCGAATGGCTCTTATTACTTTCCACAAGACTATAGAAAAATTGACTAATCCTATCAAAATTACAATAGAAAATTCGATATACTGCTCTTTTGCTGGATGAAAAAATATATATAAGAGCGTAAACAAGCATACATATGCTATGGAATATACAAAGAAAAGAATTAAGAATAGTATATTATAAACTTTGTTCTCCCAAAACAGCCGCAAGACGCACAATGCCAATGCAATGGCTGCCGACACAACAACCTCCATCATCCCCATGCCTCTACACAGCAAGAGTAATAAAGCTTGAATCATCCAGTATATAGCCCATATTCGTTCCATAATCAATCTTTGCTAACTTTCATAAATCGCGCTAATTTAATAAGAATAAACGTATATTTACTAATTGGCCCCAAATTAATCAACAAGATTTTCTATCGGCTTTCAATCACAAGAGTAGCTTTCTTCAATCCTTTACCGGTAACTTCCAATACAATTTTCCCTGCATTATCCGAAGATTGCACTATTGCTGTCATCATGCCATTGAAAGCATGCATCTGAGGCAAGTGAAACAAATCCAGACAAGCGGGATCTCCATTGGCTCCTGCACGATAAGTACCTGCACCTTTTACTTTAAAGTTTAACAGATGCCCCGCACCAGGACAAAGGCTACCCTCTTTATCAACAATCCGCACAGTTACAAAAGACAAATCTTTTCCGTCAGCCTGAATTTCTTTCCTGTCGGGAATCAACTCAATATGGTGGGGCACGCCAGCAGTATGTATCTCTTTCTCAGCGACTGCCTTCCCATCCTTATCATAAGCCACAACCTTTATCGTACCCGGCTCGTAACGGGTATCCATCCACATTAACCGATAACGTTTCTGACGTTTGAATTCACGCATAGAAACAGAGTCTTCGCTATTGAATAAGGTGACACTCATGTCTTTGGTACGCTTACCCTGACTTTTACCATTAATAAACAGTTCGGCCGAAGGATAATTGGTATAAACAAAAACCGGAGTTACTTCTCCTTCACGCCCTTTCCAATTCCAATGCGGAAGAATATGTAATGTTTCTTTCTCCCCATTCCAATGGCTGCGATATAAATAATAACGATCTTTAGGTAAACCGGCAAGATCTACTATACCAAACAAAGAAGAGTGGCTGGGCCAATCGGTATAGTAAGGAGTAGGTTCACCTAAATAATCAAAACCAGTCCATACAAATTCACCAATACAATAAGGTAAATCTTCGTGCTGAATGAAATCATCTTCGGGCAGATTGGACCAGGCACAGAATTCTACATCGTAAGAAGAGGCTTGATGATCATCATACTTCTTCATATCCTGACGTACTACCGGGAATTTATAAACTCCCCGGGAACTAACCGTAGAAGCCGTTTCACTACCAAGTATTATTTGTTGCGGTAGCTTTGCATAATTTATCTGATATCTGTGCGGACGATAATTAAAACCGGGAATATCCAAAACAGCAGCCATATTGTTTTTTATAACCACATCCGGTGCATCCATTCCCATAGTTACCGGACGTGTAGGGTCTTCCCGATGGCATATATCCTGTAAATAACGGGTTATTTTTGCTCCTAACTCCGCATTGCTCCACTGCTCGGTAACTTCATTTCCGATGCACCACATAACAATACTCGGATTGTTCCGAAACTGGTGTAACAAGTTAATCATGTCTTTTTCCGACCATTCTTTAAAATTCTGATGATAACCGTTCACACATTTAGCCTCCATCCACTCATCGAAGGTTTCAGCCATCACCATCATCCCCATTTCATCACAAGCTTTTATCAATTCGGGCGCAGGCATATTATGAGAAGTACGAATGGCATTACAACCCATTTCTTTCATAATACGAATCTGCCGACGAATAGCTGCATCGTTTACAGCACCACCCAATGGCCCTGAATCATGATGTATGCAAACTCCTTTAAAATAAGTCTTCTCACCATTCAGAAAGAATCCTTTATCGGGGATAAACTCGAGTGAACGAATACCAAAAGTAGTTACATGTTCATCTAACAATGTTTGCCCGGAATATATCCTGGAATATGCTTTATATAAATCAGGAGTATCAGGCGACCATAGTAAAGGTGATTTCACTATGAAATTCTGTTCGAAAACATTCTCATCACCATATTCTAATAACTTTTCTCCATGATCTATTATCCTGCCATCCTTATCCTTGATTTCTGTAATAATACGATATCCTACTGAGTTTGGCATGCCTGCATCCAATCTCGTTTTCAAATTCACTTTGGCAAAATCTTTATTTACTACCGGAGTAGCCAATTGTGTCCCCCATACCGGAATGTGTACCGGATTATTTATCCGTAAATGCACATTACGATACAAGCCTGCTCCCGGATACCACCGGGAAGATTCCGGCTTATTTTCCAAACGGACTGCTAATGTATTAACGACCTTTTCTTTTAAATAAGGAGTTACATCTAAATAAAAAGAGTTATAACCATAGGGCCAGTATCCGACCTTATTACCGTTAACATAGACCTGAGCATGGCTCATGGCACCGTCAAAAATCAAAGTAGCTTTTTTATCTTTCGTAAATTCAGGAACTTCAAATTTCAGGCGATACCATCCTGTACCTACAAACGGTAATCCTCCTGTCCGTCCGGCATGTGCCATCTCAGTTTCCTGTCCATCCTGCACAATCGCGACCTTCTGCAGGTCATTATTCCTATCGAAAGGACCATAGATAGCCCAATCATGGGGGATTGTAACCGTTTGCCACGAAGTATCATCACAATTGGCAGCACTAAAACCAGCATTGTCTTCACGGGTAAACTTCCAGCCCTTCTCTAAATAATGTTCTGTGCGAACCTGTGCTTCTGCATACCAAAGCTGCACAATTAAAATAAGTAGTAGATTTATTCTTTTCATCATAAGAGTTACTCTTTACAATAGTTATAAACTTTAAAATTACTAATATGGCTCCTGAACTTCCCAGCCTTTTCCAGTGGAAACACAAGCGTCCGGTAATACTCTAATGAATCTTTTCCCTGGTTATAATAATTCATTTGAATATTCATATGATCTATTACTTTGCCATTCACTTTTAACGTAGTAGAACAACTGTCTCCACTGATCTGTATATGATCATTCTCTCCGTCACGAACTTTATATCTGAACGTATTCAAATAGCCATCGCGTGCAAACCCTAATAATCCACAGATCGGATCGGACAAATAAAAAACAGCATTAGGTGAGCGGAACAGTTCTGTTCCTTCTGTTTCATTCATTGATTGAAGGTCAAAAGAAACTGTATAATTATAACCAATCTCAGTCAGCCCGATCGCAGAACCAGGAGTTATCTCTTCTGTTTCATATACCAATGACGTCCCATCTCCCACCCGTGCCAGTTGATTCACTCCGGGTGCTTCACTCAGTATTTTGCGCTTTTTATTGAAATCGGCAAAAGATAAAGATGCCTGATCCCTTGTCCACGTTTTTACTGATAGCGTTTGCATGGCAGGAAATATCCGATGATGAATATCTTTAATAGAAATCCCATTCCCAACATGGTCATTCCATAAAGCAAACATTCCCCCAAGAATAGCCGGATTGTCCTCAGCCAAAGCTTCTCCTCCAATCTGTCCAGGGGTCCATTCTTCATACAACTGCTTCAAATTCAAATAGTCATGGTAATAAGGAGCACCCGGAACAATATATAACAATCTGTCCGGAATACTAATCAGCTGATATCCCTCTGCAATCATGTCTTTGGGGTTGGCAAAACCAATGGACCAGTTACTCATGATAACGTTTTCCGACTTAACCGGGGTTTCTCCTTTGGCATGTGTCAATGCTCCCCATAGACAGGCTTGTTTACCATAACTTTCTACCAGACGAATGTAATGATCGGTAAAATACCGGAATTTTTCCACCACTTTCCGGTCTTCATTAGAATATTCATCCGTACCGATGTGGACACGTTTTCCACAAAACACCGGATCATCTCCTTCCAGATATTCTTTGAAAAGTCCGTCTAAAAAATCATAGGTTTTAGACGAAAAAAGATCCAGATGATCCATCCCATATTTCTCACTACCTATTTCGGGCATATATTGAGAGAAACATAATGAATGTGCAGGTACATCGATCTCCGGAATTATTTCAATTCCATAATTCACAGCCCACTTCTGAAACTCTCGAAACTCAGCCTTTGTATAAAAGCCATCAAAAGCAGTCAAACCCGGATAGGTATCGGACTCCAGTCGGAAAGCAGCATATGTCTTACCCCAGTTATGATCAAAATATTGCTTAAATCCATTATCATTCAAATGAATTTGTAGCGTATTCATTTTATAATAGGACATCACTTTCACCAGATCATTCAGATAAGACATCGGAATAAACTTACGTCCGCAATCGAGCATAAAGCCACGGATAGATGAGTCGGGATAGTCGCGGATAACTCCTCTTGGGATTCGCAGATTATCATTCTGTTCTGCGAGTTGTAATAGTGTACGGGTTCCCCAATAGATACCGATAGCCTCAGGTGCAGATATCACTACACGATCTGATAAAACAATCGAATATCCCTCTTTACCTAAATGTTTATCAGGATGTAATACGATTTCAATATCACCAACCCGGGATGCTCCGGAGACAATCTGTAACTTTCGATTAAACATTTTATAATAATCATCAGATAATTGCTGTGCAATACGTACTAAATCCGGCTGCTTCTGATTATACACAATTCTCGAACCTTCATCGAATGTAAAATAGCCTTTCTTTACCGTCCATTCCTTTAGTTCAGGAATAACAAATGGCTTATCTGTAACTTTTGCTATGCAGAAATCGCATAACAAGCAAAACATAATTAACAGAATATTTCTCAATGTATCAAGCATGGTTCTCTTTCTTTTAATCTTCATCTCAAAACTGTAATTCATTAATAAACAGAGCCTCAGGGGCATTACATTCTGTGCCGAAGAGACTCCATTAAAATATTTACTTCCACAAAAGAAATCTATTAATCATAGTCATATTCATCATTACCTGCAGCCACGCCAGCACTCTTATAAGGCCATCCAGGACTCTGATAAATAGTAGATGTAGAAGCATCTGAGTTTTGAGATGTCATAATAATTTCACTTACAGGTACGGGATCCAAATAATGTGCTTTCGGGAAGTTATAACCGCCATAAGCTTTATCCGAAATATATCTTCGGTGAGGACAAATACGTGCACCATCACTTTCCGGACTAACAACACCTGCTTTGTTTAACTCAGACAGGACATAACGAGTATAAAACTGATCCCAAAGATTGAAACCCCTCATCACATACCCTTCATTATCATCCATTGGATTTTTATTTCCTTTCGCATTCATCATATCCAAAGCTCTCCAACGGCGTAAATCATCCAAACGGAATCCTTCGGCAATAAATTCACATCTACGTTCACGACGGATGTTATACAAGGTCTTATCTATCAATATCCCTTTAGACCACACAGCCAAATCATTCTCTTTATCCAAGTCGGTATGATCGATTGTATATTGATAATTAACATTTACCTTTGCCCGAGTTCGCAAAGCTTCCCAAAAAGTTTTACAATAAGAATCTAATGCATTATGTCTTTCGTAATAAGCTTCCATATAAATCAGATAAGCTTCTGCCAAACGAAATATTGGAGTATCCGTAATTCCTTTGGAAAATTCATTGGCCTGCTCTGGATTCGTAACATGATACTTACGAATTTCATACCCCGTGGGAGAACCTGTTTCAGTAGTGTTAAGGATACGTGGTATCCCCAGATAAGATGCAGCAACATTATCGTAAGCTTCCACATTCAAATCACCAGGTTTATTAACGGATACTACCAAACGCTCATCACGATCTATCATCTCCGTTACAATAGAAGTATCTCTACGTTCTTCCACATATTCATCTGAAGCATAAATTGGTAATCCATCTTTCATTAAGAAAGAGTTCACTAATGCTTGTGTATATCCACAATTATTAGAACCGGCAGCCAATAGTTTTGGTACACTGTGAGCTACCGCCCCAACAGCATATTTTTTCACCAATATCATTTCTGAAAGCTTCTCCGTGCCGGTAGAATTGAATAAAGCCTCATAATTATCGGAGAGCGTTCTACCCTCTGAAGCTTTTTGCGCATATTCAATAGCTAAATCAAAAAAATACTCAATTTCTTTTTCAGCACTGCCACTCTTAAAAGCAAAATCAGGATGTGCTTTCGCGCCAAACCATTTAGGATTACCAGGGACAAACACTGTATTCGCATGGTACTTCTCCCACGTAGCCTCAAACAATGCCACACGTGCCAACATCAATTGGGCGCAAGCTCTATTCAAACGATTCATCTGAGGAGCAGCTGGTTGTAATAATCCACATGCAGTAATTAAATCATCGATAGCAAAACGTGCTACTTCATTACGAGGTTGCCGTATACTAACCAACTTCAATTCTTCTTCATTATCACTTGGAACTTTATTTATAATCGGAGCATCGCCAAAGGATTTCAGTAATCTGAAATGCTCATAAGCCCTAAAGAAATAGAATTCACCCAGATAATGATTAATATCGGCTTCTGGCCCACTTATTACACCAGCTTTCATTCGTTCCTCTATCAAAGCAATAAAGTAATTAATTTCACGGAGATCCCCAAATTTCCATTCACTATTTTCCAGATCAGGTGTAACTCTACTGCCTGGATAAAAATTAGAATCCGACCATCCTCCACACTGATTGTCGCTATTGTTGTCTACAGTAAATAATCCATCTTTCTGGGGTTCATTATTTCCCGGAAAAAGCTCATAAAAGTTATTTGCAGCATCCCGCAAATCAGTGGAAGTATTGAAATAAGTAACCGAAGAACCAAAATCCAGCGGGGTACGTTGCAAAAAGTCATCGCAGGAAGAAAGCAACCCCATTGTAACCAATACTATTATTATATTTTTTTTCATTTCTATAATCCTCATTATTTAGAATGTTGCAGATAAACCAATTGAATATGTACGGAACATTGGATAAGTCATACCCGGCCCCCAAGTTGCCGATGACAATCCGATAGCTTCCGGATCATAAATACGCAAAGGAGAGAATGTCAGAAGATTTTCACCAGATACATAAACACGAAGTTTCTTAATAATTTTGCTCACCCTCAGATTTTGAGGTAAAGTATAACCAATAGTAACATTCTTCAAACGCAAATATGCCCCATTTTGAAGATAATAATCATTCACCTGATTGTTTGCAGCATCCGTCCGGGGACGAGCGTAATAAGCATCCAGATTCTCACCAAAATAGTTATCTGCATACCTGAAATAATCCATATGTTCTTTGGCTATTGGACGGTCATAGGCATCTCCTATACCATCAAAGTTACTAGCTGTAAAATACAAATCTCTTTTACCGATACCCTGCCAGAACATACTGAAGTCGATAAATTTCCACACCAATGAACCACGAAATCCATATTGATATCTGGGAGTAGAATTACCAATCACATCTAAGTCGCCACGATTATCCCAAGTATTAGAACCATTGTCAATTTTGCCATCATTATTCAAGTCCTCATACATAAAGTCACCACCTCCCCATACTTTAGAAAAAGCGCTTTGGTCGTGTCCGGCTGCAATCCATTCATTCATTTCATCATCATTCTTAGCAATACCGTGCACCCGATATCCATAAATATCACCAAAATGTTTACCTGTAAAAAACTTACCTTCTTTCAATGGTTTATCGGCAGAATCATACTTCAGTATCTTTTCAGTATAGTCACTCACCGAAGCGCTAATCTCATAACTCCAATCGGAATTAATACGATCACGCCAAGCTATTTCAAGCTCCCATCCTGTAGTACGAAATTCAGCATTGTTTGTATCAGGCACCTCTGCTCCAAAAACATTAGGCAACGCTTTGGCAGGACCAACCATCTCCTCCGTAGTACGTTGGTACCAGTCAAAAGATGCACTCAAACGATTTGACAATAACGCGATATCAAGACCTAAGTCTATCGTTTTAACTGTTTCCCATGTTATACTGGTAGAAAATGGCTTCGGTGCAAGAATACTCCCTATTTGAGAACCATCAAAAGTATATGAGGGAGTCCCAGTTTCTACATGTTCAAAATATGGATATATATTTTTTGTATTCTGATTACCCAAAGAGCCATACGATGCTCTAAGTTTCAACATATCAAATCCTTTATCTCTCAAGTTTTCAAAAAAGTTCTCCTGAGCAATATTCCATCCGGCCGAAAAAGAGGGAAAGTATCCCCAACGTTGATTCGAAGGAAAACGGGAAGCAGCATCCGTACGGAAGTTTGCTTCCAATAGATAGCGGTCATTCCATGAGTAATTAATACGAGCAAATATACCGAGAGTAGCCCAATCGCCTTTACTATTGTAACCAATAAGATTACTTTCACCAGAAGTTGACGGAAGAAATGGAGTATCATCAAGAATAACTCCCGTGCTTCCCACGGCTACTTTATTCGTTTTATAGTATTCAAGTTGTGTACCCAGCAACACTTTAAAATAATGTTTACCAAACTTTTTCTCATAATCCGTTCTGGCATTTGCATTATAATAAGTTATATGCGTATTCTGCTCCTCATACCAACGGTCTCCAGCAGCCGGTTGTATATCAAAACCACCATCTTTGACCTTATAGTCTCCACTACTAAGTCCCTTGAAAACAGGTATATATCTTTCCTCTCCGTTAGGTAATACTTCTTGTAATTGTTTAATCTGACGAGTATAAGTAGGCGTTTCAATACGGTTAGAAAAGTCAACGTATATTTTCCAGTCCTTTACCGGTTCAATAGTTAACTTAAACTGGTTGTAGAATAATTGATTATTAGAAACCTGCTGCCCTCCATCACGCAACGCCGGAACAAAAGAATATGCATTATAATCACCGTTTGGCATAGTTAGCGGAGTTGTAGGAAACAGTTTACTTAGATTTCTAAAAAACAAATCATTCATAGCAGAAGGTTTGTCAGTAGTTTCAGACGTCAAACGTGTATTCCATGCAAATGAAATTTTATCATTGATTGTGAAGTTAAAGTTACCATTCACAGAAAGTGTATTATACTCATCTTTCATATAGTTATATAAACCGTTTTGTTGGTAATATCGTCCCGAAACATAGTATGTCAACTTATCATTGCCACCACTTAAATTCACATTATGTTCCTGAGAGTAAGATATTTTTTTCAGGTAAACATCATACCAATTTGTATTGGCCCATGTTCCACTTTCCCATTCCCAATCATCCATAATCGTTTCACCACGAGGTCCTGTACCCCATTCTATATGTTTATCATTACCATCTTTATCATACATCTTTTGTCCTTGCTGATAAGCTAAAATCTTGTCCAACATACCCTGTCCAAAAAGAGCACCGCCACCAGCATTCTGATTAGCATCGTTAGAAACCAATGCGTGTGTATATGAATCGACCATATGAGGAGTATTCAACGGATTTTGCATACGGATATTCCCGCTATAAGTGACAGCAAGCCCTTTCTTACCTTTCTTTGTAGTAACCAAAAGTACACCGAACGGAGCACGTGAACCATAAATAGAAGCAGCGGCTGCATCTTTCAACACTGAAATATTCTCAATATCATTCGGATTTACCAGAGACAAATCACCTTCAATACCATCAATCAACACCAAAGGGTCTCCTTTGGACGATGTCCCTACTGTACCCGTACCACGAATATTTATATTCATTTTTTGTCCGGGGGCTCCTCCATTATCATTCGTAATACTCAAACCTGCTACAGCTCCTTGCAAGCCAGAGACGACATTGGTTATCGGGCGTGCATCCAGTACTTTTACATCAACACTTTTCACTGCACCTGTCAGATTCTCTTTCTTCTGCGTACCGAATCCAACTATAACCACTTCATCAATCATCTTTGAGTCTTCAACCAATTTAATACGCAAACTGTTTTTATCTCCTACTGATACTTCTTGTTGGGCATATCCGATAAAAGAAAAAATAAGATTGGATTTTCTACTTGGTACTTTAATCGTAAAATTACCATCTATATCAGTTATTGTACCTGTTGTACCATCCTTTAGAGTAACATTTACACCCGGAAGCCCCATATTCTCACTGTCGACTACTATCCCTGTGATTTTTAATTCTTGTGCAAAAACTGTTGTTGCACAAAACATTAAGCAACACAAAAATAATTTAATAAATAGACTTTTCATTTTGACATAATATTAGATGATGTTTAATAATTTCCCTTCTGAAAAATGACATACTTCTTCACACAGGAAGAGTCACCTGTTGTAAAATAGATATAAGCGCGACGATCCTTAACACTCGTATTTACTTTTACGCTTGAAGTTGTAGTAGAATTACCTCCCCCAAAAGTAGGTTGCGGATTTGCGAGCCAGGTTATTGAACCTGTTGCTGCCCATGCTTTTTGCTTTGAGAGCTTCCAGCTTGCATTGGATGTAATATGGAATATAAAATCAAAAGCCTCTTTATCCAACACAATTGAATCTCCTGTTTTTTGAAGAATCTTTTTAGAACGAAGTAGGGTATCGACATCCAAATTAGTTCTGTCAAGAGGATAAGCTTTGAGAACGACACCTGACGCATCTTTGACTTCAATCTCCATGGTAATTTCTTTTTTAGAATTAGAGTCATCATCGCAAGCCCAGAAAAAAAGAAATAGCATTGCAAAAAATAGTGGAATAATAAATTTGTTCTTCATAATAATTAAAATTAAGTTCACTTCAAATTTGGGAACAAAAGTATGCAGACACTCTTCTTTCGACATCAGACAACGTCTAAAATATATCATAAATCATATATAATGCTCTAAAAGCTAAAAACAAACAATATAATAACAATACCTAACCACATGTTTTATCAGATTTAGCAAATTTCTGACTTCTTTGAGACAATAACGGAGTTCACCCCACGAAACGATTCGGATATTTGCATCCAGAAAAGACAATGATAAACTGTCTTTTTTATAAACCGATTTATTAACCATATTATTTTTTTATTATGAAGAAGATTACATTATTTTCAATGCTAATTTCATTAGCTATCACTAACGCTACATTTGCTCAAGAAAATGTAGACGTAACTCCTGCTAAATTTGTATTTGCTAATCAGGAAGTAGGACCTTTTGTATATGATGGAGTGGCAGAGGCAGAGTATACTACTAATGCAACAGCTAAAAATCCTGTTTATAAAAGTGATGCAGGTGGTTATACCTACCTGATGGGATGGGGAAAGTTTAATGTCAAAAACGGTATAGATCAAGGAAATACTCCTTATATGCGTACTATGAGTAACATTATAGACTTAGGAGGAGAAGTAGGTAAAGTACTGTGTTTTAAAGGGCATGCATGTACGGACGAAGTATTTAAATACGGTATTAAACCGAATGCAAGCCAACTTGTTGGTGATATAGAATGGCCAGCCATGGCACTCTTTTTAGGATATAAAATGAGTGGTGCTAATTATCAAAATAAAGAATATAAAGCACGTTTATCCATAACATGGAGAATTTGTCTCCCGGCAGACGATTATTCAGATGATTCTAAAGCATTTGCAATACGAATGAATGATTATAGTATCAATACCAAACCATTTAATAACTATGGTGACGAATTACTTGCTTATACCTATGAAACGGAAGATGCTGATACATGGTGTACACAAGAAGGGGATTTCACTTTCAATGGTGATGATGAACAAGTGCCCCTCCTCATCAAATTCTCATTCGATAAATTTGTAACTACGAGTGCTTTATTAATTAAAGAAATCAAAATAACAATCAACCCCACCGGAGAGCCCGTCACAGTAGCACACAAAACATTAACGATGAATCCAGCACCAACTGCTATTCAAAATCAAACAGTTTCTTCATACAATTATTCTGTAACTGGTAATAACCTATACATTGGTAATCTGTCTGGTGAAAAGATTACAGTATATAATACTTTAGGAGCAATGATTACTTCATTTACTGCTACGCAATCTACCGAAAATATCTTATTAAAAGATAACGGTATCTTTATCGTGCAAGTAGGTAATGAAAGATTTAAAGTATCTAAGTAAAAACTAGAATTAAAAGAAGTTCGTCAATTCTAAATTCCGGATTGGCGAACTTTTTTCATAATAAACTATATAAAAAAAATGCTTATGAAACGACACATCTTGTTTTTCTTTCTATTATTAAGCGCCGTATCCTCTTTTGCACAAATAGAGAATTATGCATTCAAATTTACGGATTCAGGAAGTATCAATTGCGGTTCTATCACTTCATTAAATAATAAAGATACATACACCCTTCAGTGTTGGATATCTCCTTCAGTATGGACACAAGGAGCCTGCATCTGGAAACGAGGTACTGAAACAGAGTTTATGGGATTGAAATTGGGAAATGAAGGAACCCTTATCTACAAGGCAGGAAATCAAGAATTGCCAATCACATCAGAAGCACTTAAAACTAATGTCTGGACTCAGATTACAATTATGCAATCACAGGAAGGGATCAATGTATGGATCAATAATATGAAAGTAATTTCCAATGCAACGGCTATGAACATTCCCGCCAGTGAAGCAGATGTAGAAATTGGGCACAATTATACAGGACGCATCGATGAAATACGTTTCTGGAATACCAATATTGATACCAACTATCTCTTATGGCAAAACACAGTGAATTCTTTCCATCCTAATTATCAAAATCTGGTAGCATATTATAAAGGAGATCAAAAAAACTGTATACAAAAACTATATGATTATACCAATGTCCATCATGGTAAACTAAATGCAGGAGTTACCCGGGAAAAGGTGACAGACAATCCATATTTTGAATACAAAATATTAACCGCATACACCAATATTACACGTTTTTTTGATCGTAATATCCAAAAAGAAAATTACCTGATGGCTAATGATATTATCATCTTAGGTATTGAAACAAACAACAAAGGAGAAGCCTATTTATCTACCCCTAACAACCATGCAACAATTATCAATGGAACATATCTGAAAGATTTCAAGGAACACTCTGGTGTATTGTCTCTACAAGGAGAAGGTGCACAAATAAATGCTGGTCTAAGGGCCTTACACCCAGAAGACGGATGGTACAAAAAGAAAAATCAATATTCCCTCTTAACATGGATTTATCTTGAAAAATGGACCCAAGGTGCTTATTTATTCCGTAAAGAACGTTCTGCAACGGAAGGTTTTTCTGTACGCTTGGGAAATGAGGAGAAGCATGAGTTAATTGTCAGGTTGAACGGAACAGATTATATTTGGAAAGATTTAGGAACAACAAGTAAACCCTATCTCAAAACCGGCGAATGGATACATATCGGTATAAGTACCTCAACTGCAAGTGCTACCAGTGCTGTTCCGGGAAGAGAAAAGCAATTATTCAGGGTAGGTTTTAATGGAAAATCTCGTTTTCCTGACGAAGGGCCATCAATAATTCTCGATTCTGATCTATCAATTTACAGCGATGTTCCCCTAATTATCGGAGAAAATTTAAATGCCAAACTAGATCAGACCACCGTATGGCATCGGGAATGCAGCTCTGATTATATGAAAAAAGAGATGGAAGAAGGAATGGCAATGCCTTCCATCGGAGGCTATATTGATGAAGTATATGCAGCCTGTGCCACGACCTACTATCAATATGATGATCCGGAATGGTTAGGATATGACTCCTTCTCAACGGACGAATTCATAAAAATTATGCGTTCCGCTTTCGAAGGAAGAACCGGCTATACCATGAGACTGGGTATCTCAGGACATGATAATTGGCAAAACACGTTAGGAGACGCTGCTAAACGTGAAAAAATGGCCAATCAGATAAAAGAGATAGTAGATGCCACCAAAGTAGATGGAGTAGAGACGGATATGGAATGGGCTTACTCTAATCCGGGAGTAACCAATTATTCTAATCTCATCGCTTTATTAAAAGAGAAAATGCCGGATAAAATTGTTTCATCTTCACCTCATGCCGTAGCTTATAACTTAAACCAAAATGCGATTGATGCTGCTAATAGATTCTCATTCCAGGTATATACCAACAGGCAGTTCTTCACAATGGATGGATTCAAAAGTGCATATAATGGTATTAAAAATAAATATCCTAAGAATAAAATTGTACTCTCTTATGGTGCAACTACTTCAACAGGAAGTGCCAGTGGAGTAGAAAATGGCTATAGAAGTGTCATCGGTTATGATCCCCGTCCGGACGTCACAAGTATAACAACTCCCGATGGAAATAATTATCTGGTATGTAGTGTCAACCAGGTAAAAGAACGAGCTCAATTTGTTATAGACAACAATTTGCCAGGACTAATGTACTGGGATATGGGGAATGACTTAGCGGCAACAGACGAATTATCACTGTGTCGCGCCGTGAATTTTGTAATGGCATCCAATGTAGATTACCTCTATACAGATGAGAATATGCCAACTGGAGTAGAAGCAGTGCACCAAAGCAACAAACAGCACATTGTTTATCCTAATCCGGTAAATGATTACTTCACCTGTACATTGCCTAATGATGAACGAATTGTGAACTTGTCTATTTATACGCCCGAGGGAAAGCTCATCACGCAAAAATCATATTCGGAGGAAAACTCTGTAACGCAAAATTGCCAACAATTGGAACGCGGCATTTATATAATCTCGGTTTTGAATAGTAAGGGAAGAAGATATTCTCAGAACCTCATAAAGAGGTAGGATAACAACGTCTTTTTTCTAAATAGGATTAACAGTAGTCAAAGAAATAGTAATTCGGGTTATTACTGTTAATTCTTTTTTCATACATTTAAAACTCTATCAATATACAACTACCATGAAAAGAATCATCCTGTTACTTATGTATGCATTCATTGCAGGAAGAGTAATGAATGCCCAATCTTCACAGCCTCAATTACCCGATTTTATCCACACAACTTATTCAGTAGGAGGATCATTGCATAACACAAAAGAAATAGAATGCTCAGATTATGATACATTTCAGTTTATTTACCTTATGGCTGCTCCACAATGGAATGAAATAGATTTCGATGTATCAATGGATAGCATATATCAACATGCTAACTTATTTGAGTATGAAAAAGCACCTTATGGGATGCCTCTTGTTCCTCAAATGATCAATACTGCTCATGAAAAAGGAACCAGAGTATTACTTTCTTTTGCAGGAGAAGGTTTTAATGCGATTGTTGAGAATACTTCCAGACGAAAAAAGTTTATCAATTATATGATACGGCTAATAGATAAATACAATTATGATGGAATTGAGATAGACTGGGAAACCGGAGTGGAATTAGGCTTGCATGCGATCTTTATACATGAAATTCGCACTGAACTAAACAAACTGTCAATCCTTAAAAATAAATACTATTACTTAACCACCGCTCTTCACTACTTCCAGCGATATGACCAAAAGTTAGCAAATAAGGTCAGTAAAGATGTGGACTGGATTAATATTATGACTTATGATATGGGAGGAGGCATATGGGGAAACACTGCCACTCATAATACTCCGTTAGCAGAGATCAAAACATCATTAGAACATTGGAAAGTGTTCAGCCCGAAACAATTATGTATCGGACTCGCAAACTATGGTTTCCGATACAAAAACATTATGCCTGGGCAGAAGATAGAAGGTAAATTAAATCAGTATGGTCAATACTTCAGCTACAACGATTTTCTACCTCTTCTCAATCAAGGATGGAAAGAAGAATATGACAAGACCGAACAGGTATCCTATTACTTCTCTCCTGATCAAAAAGAATTCATCACAATGGAAAACCCGTCTACAATCTTAGAAAAGATTAAATGGATTACCCGACAAGGTTACAGAGGAGTATTCTGGTGGGAGTTTCACTACGATTTCATACTACCGGATGATTCTGCTACTACGGGTAAACATCATTTAATTGATATCGTTTCCGGTTATCTCAAACCAAAATCATCCGTTCAATAATAACTTAACACGATAAATTATCTCTTCTCTTTTTCCTCCTGAGCATTCTGGCGAAATTGAGAAGGGGTAACCCCCTTTGCCTGTTTGAATACCGAACTGAAATAACGCTGATAACTGAAACCTGCTTGTTCGGAAATCTCTGTTATGCTCAGATCGGTGTTCAGTAGCAAATCAATAGCTTTGTCTATCCTGAATTTGTTGATATAATCATTCACCCCCATATCAGTTAATGCCCTTACTTTATTATACAAACTTGCCCGACTCATTGCCATATTATCAGTCAAGAACTTCACATCTAATTCCGGATTATCGATATTATCACAAATCAACTTATTCAATTTCAACAAGAATCGTTCATCTACGTTACTAATAGTACTCTCTTGGGCAGTTGGTAATAATGAACTGTCTCTATAACGCAGTTTTATCTTTTCCCGGTTTTTAAGAATATTCTTCAATACGGTTACAAGTAGTTCTGTTTCAAATGGTTTTGGTAAGTATGCATCAGCCCCCATCTTATATCCCAGCATATTACTTTCCGTATCATTTCTCGCAGTTAGTAAAACGATTGGTATATGACTAATATCCAAATCATTTTTAACTGTTTGGCACAATTCAAATCCATCCATTTTAGGCATCATAACGTCGCTAACAATAATATCCGGCATGCGGTTTCTGATCACTTCCATTGCTTCACAACCATCCATTGCCGCATAAACATGTAGAAAATGTTCTTGCAGAATTTCCTGAAGAAACTTATTCATATCCAGGTTATCTTCAACAATAAGCACGGAATATTTTTTTGCACCTGATGTCTCCGGTTCTGATTTTACAGGATCTTCCAAATGCAACAACTCATTCAGATAGGGTTTAGGTTGACAATTAATTACGGTTGTCATCCCCTGCAAACATGGCAAATCGAAATAAAATGTAGCTCCCGGAGCTTCACCGTTATCAAATGCACCAATTCTTCCCTTATGCATTTCTATTAATACTTTTGAATAAGAAAGTCCGATTCCGCTACCACTCCGCTCAAAATTCCCCCGGTAGAAACGGGTAAATAATTTATTTGAATCAACATCTTTCAAGCCAATACCCTGATCACTTACTGCGACTCTCACCATTTGTTCCTCACGTAAGAAACAAGTGGAAATAGTAACTAATGTATCCGGAACACTATATTTAAGAGCATTCATTAATAAATTAGACAAGACGATCTCACATTTCGTCCGGTCAAAAGATACTTCAGATATATCATTGTCAAAATGATAATCTATACGGATATTTTTTGCAGAAAACTCATTCAGGAAATCATTTCCAATATCATTGATCCATTGATTCAGATTATGAGATTCAAGTCGTAAAGAATCTTGTCCGACTTCCATCCTACGCACATCCAGAACCATATTAATCATCTCTTTCATTTGGCGGGCACATTTAAAAATCCCAAACAGTTCTCGCTTCAAATCGGGATTACCTATATTTTCTCGTTCTAAAATTCTTTTCAGAGGGGCATAGACCAATGTCAAAGGTGTCCGCAATTCATGACTCACATTGATAAGAAAGCGTATTTTCTCTTCATCAACTTCCTTTTCATGTTCTTTCATTTTCCATTTCAACTGGTTTTTATTTTTGCGGATAATCATATAAGCAATAAAAATGACTAAGAAAATACCACATAAAACACATCCGCCAATAAACCAGCCGGTTTTCCATATTGGTGGAATAACCGATATATGTAGTATGGACACTGGGGTACTCCAACTACCATTTTGAGAACTGCACGATACCATAATAGTATAGTCACCCGGCGATAGAGATACTAAGTTCAAAGAATGATTATAACTTTCAACATACTGATTATTAATTCCTATAATATTGTACTTAAATATTTTCTTTCTGAAAACATCTGTCTCCTTAGTATCCAGTTTTATTTCTATGGAGTTGGTATTCCAAGGTACAGTGATGGAATTTTCATCGCTTCTATTTACTTCACTCAAGCGGGATACTCCATTGACTACAACATCCACCAGTCTCACAACCGGAAGAACATCTGACTCAAAAACTATATCCTCATTAATACAAATCAGACCATTATTCCCTCCTAAATACAAAGTATTACTATCAGACTTATACAAAGTCATAGGAAACAGTTCATTAGGATAAGCACCATCAGATTCACCCAAAATAATAAACTTATTCTCAACCGGGAAATAACAAAACAGCATATTCTGTGCCCCCACCCAAAGACGCCCCCGATCATCATAACGCAAAGAAGAGACACTGTGAAATAAAGCTGTCTCTATTTTTTTCATCGTATGGTCTGAGAGATCAAACTGATACAGCCCCTCGTATGTACCTATCCAAATAATATCTTTCCCATTATAAGCTGCAGATACCAGATTTAAACTTCCATGATTATCATATACAACTTCTGATTTACCAGTATTACAGTCAAGCTTTAAAATATGATATTGTCCAAGAAGGTAAGCAATCGAATCACCGGTTGTTATCTTCTGAAGTAGTTTGCGATAGTAAATATCAACATTATCGGTAGTAGAAAAAGTTTTTGAAAGCTTATCATAAATATAAATATCCTTTCCTAATATCAGGATCTTATCCTGCATACATTGATCTAAATACACGGAACTTCCAGCAAGGCATTCTTCGGCATTTATAACTGGGTCAACAAGAAGAAACGGAGTTAACTGACTTGTCTTCTTATTAAATAAATAAAGTCCCTTTCCAAAGAGAGAAACAAGCAACTCATTTTGAGAATAACCAGTAATGGAAACAACCTTATTAGAATAAGTTCCCAGATGATGAGTAAACTTCCGCACATTGGGGTTATAAGAGTTAATCCCTCCCCCATCTGTACCAATCCATAATGTTTTATCAGTATCTTCAAATAAACTAACTACAACTTCATTACTCAAACCATAAGGTACATTTAACGGAACATTTTTATAAGTCCGGATAAAAACTTCCTTAATCCTTAATAAGCCTCCTCTGATACTTCCAGCCCAAAGAGTATTATCAGCATCATTGTATAAACATAAAATAGAGTTTTCCGGTAAAGAATAGGAATTACCTGGTTCCTCCCTTATAACCTCTATTTCTCCATTTTCCTGATTGTATATATTAATTCCACCACCATCTGTAGCTACCCAGATTTTTCCATCACGCTCAATTATATCTAAAATAATATCATTAGTTAACTTGGAGTTGTTTTGTTTTATATGGAGCACTTGTTGCCCTTCAAAGTTAAAGCAGAATAATCCTTGTTCATATGGTGACAACCAAAGTTGTCCACACTTATCAACATAAATAGCTGTTATATCTTTTTTCTTAATAAATGAAATTTCTTCCAGCATTTGCTTTTCTGTATCATAGACATAAATTCCATCATATCGGCTGGCAAGTATCAATTTATTATTCGTCCATCTCAAGATATGGTTATATTCTATTTGAGGTAGATTGTTTCGTAAAACAAGTTTTTCAAGTTGTTTTGTTTTATATCGATAAAAATATGACTCACCAAACCCTCCAAATATGATTCCGTCGGCATCACAATGAAAGGAATACACTGGAACAGATTTATTATCTAATAAAACCGGGATAAAATTATCATATTCTCTATCATAAATAACCAATCCTTTAGATGTTCCAATCCATATGTTATAACAGGCGTCCTCGGCAATAAAATTAATATAATTATCCGGCAAAGAATTAGCAGATCCCTGATGATAATAACTAATCAATTCATATTGAGTAAACTTATTGAGTCCATTTTTCGTACCGATCCAAATTGTACCATTATGATCATTCAATATACACAAAACCGTTGACTGTGACAATCCTTGTTCAGTAGATATCTGCTTAAAGCAGTAATCTTTAAAGTTACCTTGCGCTTTACAGAAATAGCAAAGCAACAATAAAATCAATGCCAGGATATATTTCATACGTCCAGTAATAACCATAAAAATCTAACAATTAAGTATATATAAAACCGGGAGTTATTTAGATGTCAAAGATACAGAAAATAAATATCATAAAAGCATCTTATAAAATCTAATATATATATTTAAATAATATCATATACTAAAATTTATCCGTAAATAGAGTCTGATCTCAATAAAGCAAATCATTCATCATTGGAAGTATAATATCAAACTAACTACAATATACGACCAAAAACATATAAAGGAGAAAAAGTGTACTTTCTCCTTTATATGTTCCAGCTATGAATCTATTTCATTATAAAAAAGTGACGATATACAATCTTACTGTTTAGGCCTCGGTAAACAATTAATTTATCAAATTAAGATAATAACCCCGTATATATCAAATACAAGTACATAAGAAATATAATACTACTAATAATATACATTCAAGTTCTTTATTATATAACTTTACTCTTTACAATAATTATAGACTTTCAAATTCTCTACCCGGCTCTTAAAATGTCCGGCTTCTTCCAACGGGAAAACCAACGTGCGGAAATACAACATAGAATCCTTCCCACAGCTAAAGTAACGCATCTTCGGCTCCAGCTGGTCAATCAATTTCCCATCTATCTTAAGAGTCGTTGTACGAGATGTGCCTTCTATCTGAACATTTATCTTTTCGCCCTCCCGAATCTTATATCTGAAAGTATCCAGGTAGCCATCGCGTGCAAAACCCAAAAATCCATTGATCGGATCGGCCAGATAAAAAACTGCATCCGGCGAACGGAAAAGTACAGTACCCGATGCTTCTTTCTGACCTGTCAAATCAAAATTCACCGTGTAACCATATCCTATTTCCTGTATCTGATTCTTACTACCCGCCGGAACATCCGTTTTCCGGTAAACCAAAGAACCCGGTTTTCCTACCCTGCCCAACAGATTCACTCCCGGTGCTTCGCTCAATGCAGCACGAGTTTCATTAAAAGTGCTATAAGGTATAGTCGTGTTTTTGCCTGTCCACATTTTCACAGCCAAGGTCTGTAATGCCGGGAAGGTACGATAATGAATATCTTTCACCGTTATGCCATTACCTACAAGATCATTCCACAAAGCGAACATACCACCCAAGATAGACGGATGTCTCTCTTCAAATCTCTCATTTCGGCCTATTTTAGCCGGTGTCCACTCTTTGTATAACTTTTCTTCGTCCAGATAATCATGATAGTAAAAAGCACCCGGTACAATATAGACATCCCAATCGTACATGCTTACCAATTGGTATCCTTCCGCAATCATTTCCTGAGGATTGGCAAAGCCAGGATTCCATAAACTCATGACCACCTGATCTGCCTTGACCGGAGTACTACCTTTTGCATGAGTCAATGCCCCCCATACACAAGCCTGCTTGCCATATTGCTCTACCAGACGAATATAGTGATCTGTAAACTCTCGAAACTTCTCAACCAATTCGGATGTTTCATTGGAATATTCATCCGTACCCACATGTACCCGTTTACCACAGAATACTGGCTCGTCACCCTCCAAATATTCTTTAAACAGGGTGTCTATAAACGGATAGGTCTCCGGTGAGAACAGATCCAGATGATCCATACCATACTTCTTACTTCCTATTTCGGGCTTATAACGTGAAAACGCCAAAGAATGTGCCGGGACATCGATCTCCGGAATAATTTCAATCCCCAGTGCCATTGCCTGTTTCTGCAAATCGATAAATTCTTTCTTGGTATAAAAACCGTCATAGGCCGTCAATCCGGGATACGTATCCGATTCCAACCGAAAAGCCGAATAAGCATTCGTAAAGTCATCATCGAAGAATTTTTTGTGTCCGTTATCATTCAAATGAATTTGCAGGGTATTCATCTTGTAGTAAGACATGATTTTAACCAAATCCTGTAAATAAGACAAAGGAATAAACTTACGTGCACAGTCTATCATGAACCCACGAAGGGGGTAGTCGGGATAATCCCGGATCTGCCCTTTAGGCAAACGATAATTATCATCTTGTTCTGTAATTTGTAACAAAGTACGGGTTCCCCAGTATATGCCTTCAGACTGAGGAGCCGATAAAAGCACTTTATCGGTTATTTTAATAGAGTAACCCTCTTTTGCCAGTTGTTTATCCGGCTTCAATGTCAATGCAATATCACCGGCTTTTGCCCTATCGGCCACGATTTCCGGTCTCCACTGAAACATTCTGAAGCAATCGTCGGCCATCAGTCCGGCAATACGAAGTAACTCCGGTTGTCCGGCATCGTACACAATTCTTGTATGGCTCCCTAAAGTCATATATCCTCCGGATGCTTTCCATTCTTTCAACTCCGGAATTACAAAGGGTTTCTTCTCTCCAGGAGCGGCCATCAATGCAACACTCATTAAGGAACAAAGTAACAACGACATTCCTATTTTTTTGCAAACAATATTCAATATAAGATTTTTCATTCTCTTTTCAATCATCAAATAAAAACTACAATACTTATTTGTTCAAAACACCAACCTTTCCGATAGTAACCAACTGCTTCCCCTTAATCTCTGTCAGCATGATTCCAATCTTGCCCCAGAGGAGCTATATCCATTTTTCTCCTGTAGTAGCTTTTCTCAGTGAAAGTCACATACTTCACATAATAAGTTTCTTAGGGATGCAACCGATTATTCACCGTATCTTCTACCCTTAAAAAAAAACAAACAGTGGGCAATATACGATAATCTCATTATTACTGCCCACCGTTTTCAGGATTTATTTATAAAAACCTATCAGAAAGCCCACTGACAGATCTACCATATTATCCCTACCTATCCTTATTTACTATATCCCGGATTCTGGTCATTAATAGAAATCTTGTCATTAGTAGTTAATTCCATCTGTGGGATAGGAATCAACTGATTACGTATCAGATACGTATTCCAGTCTTCTTCGCCATCACTGGGATACCAGTATTCTCTCCAAGGGGCAGCATAATTGTTTTCAAGACCATAATGATAACAAGCAGAAGTTATATGATGGTTATTATTGCGCTCAAGTAGCTTCTTTCGCCATTCAATACCCCGTCTTCTTGTATCCGTAAATCCGTCAAATTCTGCAGCCAATTCGAAGAGACGTTCATGGAAAATATACTCCCGCACTGCCTCTTTCGACAAAGTTACCGATAAATCTTTCGGATAAGTAGATACCGGCTTAGCCGAATTACGTGCACGCTGCAATACTCTGTTTACCAAAGAAATAGCAGTACCTGTATTACCTAACTCATTTTCAACATCCGCCATCAACAAAAGGAAATCAGCAAAACGGTATACATACAGATTGTTATTAGCATAACGTCCGGAACAATCGTTAGTCATATATTTTCCGAAATAAGGCCAGTCATTAATATTCCAATCCGATGGCCCCTTTGTTTTGCAATATGCTTCACGTAGTAAAGAATCCAGTTCTTCTACTTTCGGATTCGTCGGATCCTCATATCCGCCATTGATATAATCGATAGAATCCACCAATTCTTTATGTGTAGTTACTACCGGTACCTTAATAGGAGGTCTTCCCGGTCTGACAATCGAATCGACCCATGTTGTATCGTTAAAAGATTTTGTTACATAAGGATATGCTGCCTGCCATTCGTCCGATGGCATTTTATTAACATACTTCACCCATTTAGAGATGAAAGTAACCTTCAAACGCGGATCATCCTGATAAGTACCATGTGCCCAGTCATAAAAAGATTTATTAGGTTGCGAACGTCCCCAGGTTTCCCCCTGAGAGGCATTTTGGGGAGAAAATGTCCAGTGCAATGAATTGTATCCTACATTCTCAGTCGTATTTTTAGTAGCATCGATTACAAAGACAAACTCTTTAGAAAAACTGAGACGTGTACCATTATATAAAGTATTAAAATCCGGTTCAAGATCAAAATCACTTTTGTCTAACACCAAGTCACCATATTCCTTTGCTTTCTTAAAATAAACATTGCTGGCTTGCATTTCCGGCCATGTCTGTTTCAAAACACCTGTAGCCCAATAGTCACCGTTTTCAGCAGCCCAGGAATTACAACCCATCACCCAATAAAGCTTAGCTAAATAAGCATAAGCAGAATATTTATTAGGAGCGGTCGGTTTATTACTTGCCAAAGAAGAAGTTTCATCCAAATCGTCAGCAGCTTCCGTCCAATCTTTTATAATCTGATCGATTGTCTGTTGACGGGTAGCCCGTGATACAGCCAGGCTTTCCCGGTCAGACGGTTCCAAACGTAGAGGTACTCCTCCGTAAAAAGAATAAAGGACATAGTAACATACCCCTCGCATAAACTTAGCCTGAGCTACCATGTTGGCTTTCGTACTCCAATCAGCACTCTCACCGTCTTCGCATGCCTTTATAAAAATATTGCAGTTGGCAATTGCCTGATAAAGCGCACCCCATACCAGATTGTTAAATTCATTCTCAGTAGGAATAACTCCTGCAGTATACTGACAACGATTATCGGATGTATTATAAGAGGTCCAGCACAGACCGGAAGCTTCCGTATTAATCTCAGGAAGCAATTGCGCAAAAGATCCCTGTACAGCCATCAGACCATAAATTCCGGTCAGAGCCATTTGAGCAGACTGTTCGTCGCTGTACACTACTTTAGAGTTTGTAGTATACTTCGGATCTTCATCCAAACAAGACCCGAATACAGCCAACATTAAAAACAGATAAATTATATTGATTCTTTTCATAATCAAACCAGAATATTAGAATGAAACATTAAGTCCAAAAATAAATGAACGGGTATGCGGCATTGAACTCGTATCAATACCCGGACGTGTTCCGTCAAAAGCAAAGCTGTTTACTTCAGGATCATAACCGGAATAATTGGTTATTATAAACGCATTTTTCACTGATGCATAAACCCCAATACTATTAAATCCGATCTTTGAAACCAGATTTTTGGGTAAATTATATCCCAATGTAATATCCGAACAACGCAGATAGCTTCCATCCTCCACATATCTGTCCATTATAACTTTAGGAGTTACCGCGCCGGGCGAGGGCATTTCATTTCCATGATATTCTCCTATCCATGGATTATCGTTTCTCCACATTTTCTCAAATGAACTTTTATAAATCATACTGGTCGAATTAGACGGTAAGATAGAATAACGTGCATTCGTATTTAGAATATCATTCCCCTGTACCCCGGTAAATGCCATGGATAGCGATAAGTCTTTCCATCTAAAATCAGTCTGGAATCCATACGTAAAATCAGGGTTAGGATCTCCTAAAATGACCCGGTCTTTTTCATTAATAGCACCGTCACCATTCTGATCTACAAACTTCAAATTACCTGCTTTTACCGTTCCTATAGACTTAGTTGCATCTATCTTATTTATATAAGGATCATTCTCCTGAATAATTCCATCCGTCTGATAACCATAGAACAAACCTGGGGCCTTTCCGGCAATAAATATATTCGCCTCACCGAAATGATCACCCAAACTATTTCCCATATATGCTTTCCAATATTGTCCTGTCCCCCACTCTTCTTCCGGCAATCCGAAATCCAGAATCTCAGGTCGGTTGAAAGCTATATTACCAGAAAGCGACCACGTAAAATCTTTCGTACGGATAATATCTCCATGCAACGAAACTTCCAAACCATTATTACGAAGACTTCCCTGATTGATTGTCATTGATTTATAGCCAGTTGATGGTGGAAGATCGCGCTGTATCAGCAAATCTTTCGTCTTCTTGGAATACAAATCGACAGTACCTCCGATACGATCCTGAAAGAAAGAGAAATCTACTCCGACATTATAAGAAACAGTTCGTTCCCATTTCAACCCGTCATTTTCCATTTTATCGACTACAAGACCTATCAATTTATCACCGCTACCGGTTGCCCCTTGTGCAGGTTTCTCCGCGCCCTGTGGTGTATTCGTAAATTGTGTACCGTAACTTGAGAATGTACTATACGGATCAATAGATTGAGAACCTGTTTCACCATACCCGGCACGGAGTTTCAATTGATTAATCCATGAATGGTCTTTTACGAAATCTTCCTGTTCCAAACGCCAGGCTACTGTTGCAGCAGGGAAATATGCCCATTGGTTACCTTTTTTAAACTTACTGGAACCGTCACCACGAATAGATGCAGTCAGTAAATAGCGCCCTTGCAAAAAACTCAAGTTTGCGCGTGCCAGGAATGACAGTAGTTGATAATCCCGTTGAGCCGGTTGTTTATACTCCACATTACCTGCCATATGCATTCCATTGGAGCGAAAACTATAATTATTAAAATCATTTCCGACAACCAGTGTATTCAGTGAACGATATGCATCATACGTGACACCAGCCGTAGCATTGATATCCACAATCCCCTTTACTTCATGGTTGAACTGGAACACGTTTTCTACCGAATAATTGCTACGGTTAAAGTCCGACTGAGTAATATAGCCGTTCTGTGCTGAACCTGTATAAAGTGTAATGTTGAACCAACGGTCGCGATCTTGAATAGAGATATTACCACCAGCGCGTAGATTATAAGATAAGAATTTAAAGATTTTCCAATTTAAATCCAACGAACCACGAAATGTCTTTTCAATGGTAGTATCATCATAATCATCCACCCATGTCCAGACCGTAGCACGATCAGCAAGGTTCGGAGTAGTCAATTCCATTTCTTCTTCCGACTTTACATAAGGTGCACTCGACAGAGCAACATTAGAGATAGAGCCGGTAGCGCCCCCCGTCGTATTGCCACCGGACATCATGTCATTCTGTTTGATAGACCCATTCACCGAAACAGCCATCGTAATGTTCTTGGCAAGTGTAGAATTCAAATTCAAACGGAAGTCGCCTTGCTTTAAGCCGGTACCTTTTACTAATCCCTCAATATCCTTGTACGAAGCCGAAGCAAAGTAAGTAGTTTTCTCAGAACCACCGTTTACTGTAACAGAATAGTTCTGTGAAAGAGCAGTACTATAGATTTCTTTCTGCCAATCTATCGGACTCAAAAGTGTCCACTTCTCTTTTAACTTAGAGTTTTCACCATTTTTCCTATACACACCACCGTCTTGCAAAAAGAACTGGAAAGTGTCATTCCACTCATTTTTACCTGTTTCCTTATTTATTTTCCACAGATTCCAATCTCCGTTGTCATCCTTTTTATAACCTCCGCCATATACCAACCGGTATTGAGCATATTCCTCAAGACTCATCAAATCTAACATATTGGCAGCATTGGCTACAGTAAAGTTAGCCGATACTCCCACAGTCGTCTTTCCTGACTTACCTTTCTTTGTAGTAATCAAGATAACTCCGTTTGCACCACGAGAGCCATAAATCGCAGTGGCCGAAGCATCTTTCAATACCTCAATACTTTCAATATCGGCCGGATTCAAAGAACTCAATGCATTGGTAGCAATGGTAAAAGTACCATCATTGCCGGAATTGGCAAACTCTCCCGTAGAAGCTTGAGGAATATTATCGATAACATACAAAGGCTGGTTATCTCCACGTAGTGAGTTGGCACCACGAATCGTTACCGAAGAAGCGGCTCCCGGAGCATCGATAGAAGCTCCAATTGAAAGTCCGGCAATTTTACCTTGTAACATATTGTCAATAGAAGCAATTTTACCTACTTCTTTCTCATCGGGACGATAAGAAGAAACAGCACCCGTCAAGTCACTTTTCTTCATTGTACCGTAGCCTACTACCACTACTTCATCCAGCATTTCACTGTCATCTTTCAAAACAACGTCAATGGTGCGCTGTTTGCCCACGGTTATTTCCTGCGTAGACATACCGATGAAACTATAGATCAGTACTGATTTCTCAGATGGAACTGATATACTATAATTACCATCCACATCAGTGATAGTACCATTTGTAGAACCTTTAAGTAATACATTGGCTCCCGGCATTCCAAAGCCGTCTTCTGCTTTCACTGTTCCTTTCACCATTATCTGTGAAAAAGCCAAAGCAGGAAGAAATAACAAACAAAACAACGCGAAGATGCGTCCCTGTGTTTTTCTTTCCATAATACTTAGATTTAATTAATATGCAATTTTTTTGTATAACTACCATTATTAGTACGTACCTGTATCAGATAAGTCCCTTTCTCTAACGAAATCGTTGGAATCACATTGGTTACGGCATTCAGACGACCCTGCATCGCAGTTTTCCCATCCATAGCATAGATTTCATAAAAAGCATTACTTATATATTCTTCTTTAGACAGTGTCAGAACAATTTGCCCTTTTGACGGACTGAGGTAGAATGAGAACACCTCACCTTGATTATTATTATTTTTCACATTCTCTATGCCTACAGGGGCTAAATCAACTTTAGTAATGAGTGTATCCACGTTAGATGCAAGTACATCATTCTGTGCACGTATTAAACTCTTATAATCACTAACGGGTTGGTCATTACCCATATCAAAGTACATTGTTCCGCGGCAATCCTTTTCTATAATAAAATCTTGCTTACGTTTAGTCTGATTGACACCATTATAGTATCTCATTGTGCCACCGCAATCCCATGAATTCAAATCCGGATCAAAATTACTATCATTCATTCCGTACTTTTCAAACAGGTCCTTATATCCCTCTTCACCGTTATTCACAAGTAGTATTCCATAAGACATCAATATTTTGTCTTTAGGAAAGCCGTACCCGGTAAACCAATTATAAGCCTCCGGATAATAATCCCAATAATAAGTTTCTTTGTTAGGCCCATAGAGCTGGAAAGTGAAATAATCAACATCTTTCATCAAATCTTTAGAAAAGCCATTGTAAGATACCTTATGTAAGGAACAGGTAAATGTTTTGTCTTTTCCAGCCATTACTTCATTAATTAAACGCCCTACAATCTTGTTGTATAAAGTCCAGTCAGACGCACTATACATCCATTCCAAATCAACATCCAGACCATCGCAATGTTCCAATAAAACTTTTGCATCACGAATCAGATTATTCGCATATTCGTCATTATTCAAAACACCATATTTCCAGTTTTCACCTTCAGGATAGATAATACCTATACGGATTTTCATTCCACGATAACCAGCATAATAATTACGTATAAAATCAATCATGCCGGTATAACTTTGCGAATCCTTACCTATATTTTCAGGGTCATCCCCTTTCCAATACGCGTTCAGAAAAATATTATTCCAATTTCCAACATTCCATTGATACCCATTTTCTGAATCATTTTTAGCAGAACCGGAACGATCTGTTCCCCAAACCATCACTTCATCAAGTTTTCCATCAAAGTTTTCGCCTAATATGATACGACTTTTCTGAAACGCAGGAACCTTTTGAATAGTCATACTTTTACCGCCCAACTCAACAGGACCATCAGAAGAAAGTCTGTCATGATCTTTATAGTCCACACTAATTAGAAAAGGATTAAATCTTCTGCTAGATACATCTCCTGCCATCGGTTTAAAAGTCACACTTATATAATGCCACTTATCTATTTCTACTTGATTTTTTAATGTACCAATCGTACCACAAAGATTGACAATAATTTCTTTATCAGCTTCTTTTCCAAGCTTTATAGTCATACAATTATCCTCATCCACATAATTGGAAAATATACCGGCACCTTCCACCCAGCTATCTATATATACCCAACCTGCTACAGTAGCATTATTAGGAGATGCAGATTCATAAAAACGTGTAGTAGGGTCAAAAGGTACTCTACCGTCTTCTGATATCATATTAGAACCTACGCCATGAAAATCCATCACCCCATTGCGTCCTTGAAATTCTGCAAGATAAGATACATTGGTAGGAGTGGCCGAATTGTCCGGGTATTCAGGAAACAGGCTACCATCTTTCTGAACCTTTGCAGAAAGCAGAATCAGATCATTCGTCATCAAAAACATGTCACGATCAATATTAGCACGGTCTGTAAATCGCATCAGATTGGTATATCCGGTTACAACACGATAACGCATCACGGCATTATCTTCCACAGCAATCCGTTGGACATTGTTCATCTCTCCATGATGAGCAAAACGATAATCCACCAGATGTTCGCACTGCTCCTGATCGCATTTCCAATAAGATACTAAATCAGTATAATTGGGATTAAACTTATGAAGTGTGTTATTCCAATATAAATCGGCTTGTTCCAATGCCTTTTTCCAAACTCTAATCTCATCAATTTGCCCATTAAAATTCTTTCCTATCAAACAAGGGTTTACAGCATCCGATAATGTTGGCGGAAGAGTTCCTGACACTTCTTTCAATTCATTATTTACATAACACTTTACATTACCATTATTAAAAACTATCGTCAATTGCGACCAACTGTTCAATACAATACCGGTTTCACATATTACAGAGGCTACGCCCGCTTTAATTACCAATGATTGGTTATCGCTCGACTCTATAATAAAATTATCTTGATTGAAAAGTTGAATACCCTTTACCCATGAAGTAGGTTTTATCCACATCTGAACGGTCATTTCTGAAGAACCGTTTAACTCCTGAATCACCGATGTTTTTACATAGCCTGCACCCTCGTTGCTGATTGCATAATTAACAGTTTGCGCATAGGAAGTTAATGAACATCCTATCAGGCATGCCAACATTACTTTTCTCAATACCATACTTTATTGTTTTTAAGTTAAAATTAAATGGGTTAACAAAAAAGGAACGAATCTTTATCCCACAAAGGATACCAAGATTCGTTTCCTATATATATCAAAAATTATAAAACAACTTTTCTACTGCTATTACCCACCTTAACAATATAAACCCCTTTTTCTTTAATAGGAATAGTCGTCAAGTTAGACATAGGAGCTTTGAAAGCCACCAATTCACCAGAGATTGAGTATACAGAAACCGGAGAAGCAGCATCAACAACTGTTATTTCGCCATCTTTACCCCATACAATGGCTCTATCATCTCTCTCCGCATAATTAAGACCGGTAGGTGCATCATTCCAATCTTGATCTACTATCTTACAAGGAACGCGTTCCATATCAATCGCATCAATCTTCTCTAATTTGATATCATCAAGTAATAAAATAGCCTGATCGACTCCATTTAAATACATTTTAACAACCAGTGGTAGCTCTTTATACTTAGGGTCTGTATTATCCTTAATTGTAATATCCATTTCGCCAGTAGCCCAATACTCATTATAAGCTGGGTCAAAGGCCAAATCATACTGACGATAACCATCTCCCAAACCTGTATTCTCATCGATTCCGTCATAATGTGATGTAGCTACCGTCAATGCCAACTTACCTTGACCATTAGCTATCACACGAAAACTAACAGAAAGACGGTAGTTAGAATTAAGGGGTACATCCGTATTCGAGAGCCAGAACAAAGTAGAATTAGGCATTGATTTAGGATTTTTAACAGCTCTAGCATCTACAGCAGTCGATTTATTTCCCTGATAACAGAATATATGACCTAATGTACCACCATCCACTATCTGACAGGAATTATAAAAATCTTCAAAAGCTGCTTTATCGCCTTCACTCATGTCGGCATAACTCTTACCACCGATAGCTATATCCCCTCCTGCGGCGGATGTAAGACCAATAGCACCATCTAAATTATCCGCCAAACGAAAAGGAGCACTCGCATTCCAATCCGTTTTTGCCATTTCACGAATAAATAATCCTTGAGCACTACCTATTTCTTGAGTACTGAATTTCCACGCAGCCGGAGCATAATCCTGAGCCATTGCACCTAACGAAAAAAGACAAACAGCCGAAGCTAAAAGTAAATTTCTTCTCATAATAATAAAAATTAAAGTTAATAAATAAAACATTGAGATAACATCAATCGAATTATCATAATTATATATAATAGTTCAATTTTAATTGTTGCAAACATAGATGATTAAATACAAATTAATGTTCAAAAACAACCGTTTGTTATTCCAAAACTGTCCTAAACATCCTCCTTATAAGAGTTTTGAACATTTTTTGAAAACATATGATTGATTTTGAAAACGGCTAATAAAAATGCATTTTCATATCTATACTTTGTACATAAGTGGATTCTACGCTTCGTAATCTCTAAAAGCTTACATCTCAAATTTTTTCCACTTTCCTTAAGTACATCTATTATATTCATCATAAATAATATGTCTCAGGTTTCGCATATCCAAAACTTAAATAACATTTCATCATTTAAATTTATTGAATCCATTCTGTTATCATTTCCACTGAGGTACATGTGTATAGCCATAGGTTTATATCAATAGATAAGTCACATTTGCATAAAAACAGGTGATACATGGTGATGATAAATTCTATTATCATCACCATGTCATCGCCGCTTAGTTTCATTCTTTTTCAATAAATCAATCATAAAAGACGACAAATTACAATTCTAAATCATTTTTTCAAAATTGATCGTATATTTAATATTTAAATGTCAAAAGTCCTATTGGGAATCTATTAGTATTCCAATCAGCACCATCCTTTTTTACGAAATAGTCGCTCGCTTTTTCATTGGCATGTCGTTCATACCACTTTAACTTATGAGTAGTAAGAGGAGCATATCCATCAATAGGTTTAGATTTCTTTGCACTGAAAAGACTTGGTAATCCAACATTAAATAAATATCCCCAACCATATTCCTGACTTTGTAAATAGTGTCCGTATTCATGTAAATACAAATCATCCAATAATGGATCAAATTTTCCTAAAGCATTTACAGGTTTGCCACCTCTATCGTTTATGTTTATGTAACTACCAAGAGTAATTCCCTTATCCTCAGTAGAATGTTCATTTATTACATAAGTCGCTCCCCTGAAATATTCTACATCATCAACCAAACCAATAGTATTTTTAGCCAACGAAAAATATTCACCAATGGCAGTTTGAGGTAATTGCCATGTAAAACGGCTTAATAATTCTAAAGTCCCTTTCCAGAAGTTATTTGTTTTATCAACAGTAAATAGTCCTCCATATATTTTAGCTTCATTCTTTACAGACTTCCATGCCGTCTTTATCGGATTCTTTCCAGTAAAAATACCTTTCCAAAAACCAATAGCAGCCGCAAGAAAGAATTCACCATCTTCATCTGTATACAATAACGGATTATTCAGACAATAGCTATAGCGATTAAAACTTTGGCTATTTTCCGGCATCTGCACATATGGATCCGGACTCAAAAAACGACCTAATAATGGATCGTATAAACGAGCGTTCATATTTATCAATCCGAACATGGATAAGTGCTCATGTCCTGTATAACCACGATTTAAGAATAAAGACGGTTCACTTCCCGGAGCATATATAGATTGAGTTTCAGGATTACGTAGACGTCCCCAGGCATCATAACTCAATTCTTGTACTACACTTCCAGAAGAATCTGTAATATGTGTAATACTTCCCAAATAATCACGACAGATATAATAAATATTCCAAGAATCATTCCCCCTTACATAAACCGCAGGGGCAGAATATGCATTTCCACCAATATACAGAAAACTTTTTGTTCCATCTTTTTCATAACAATCTCCCAAATAATAACGATACTGGCTATCATTATCACTCCGGTTTATAGTCATTTTGGCACGGTCTCCATTAGCCTTATAGACAAATGTAGCAGTAACGCCATTCTCAATAACCGTTGCCGGACGTTTAAACGAAGTATAAATTACATTTTGGGTATTCTTCGGAACTAAATAACCAGAATAGGAAATAAATCCAGTCACCGCATAAGGTTTCGAAGCATTCGCATAAGATAGCTCACCAATTCCAACAAGCCTAGTAACATTACCTTTCGAATCATAAATATTCTGCTTAGGACCATAATCGACCAAACGTTTCAATTTATCATAAGTAAAATACTCACTGATATTATGAGCTACGTCTGTACGAATTCCTAAGTTACCGGTCCGAACATCAAACATATATTTAAAGTGTTGTATAGAACCCGTTTTACGTTCTGTCACCATACCATAAGTATTATATTCATAGCTACGAGTCAATGAGCCGGTTGTAACAACCGTAGGTTGTCCTAACTCATTTTCACTTACTAATTTCCAGATCGAAGCTGTCCCCAATTTTATTTCTGTCAGATAACCATTCGTATAAATATGGCTCTCCTCCATTACAGAACTATCGTCAGATGTCTCATAGATGATTTTCGAGAGATTATCATCAGTATTATAGGTATAAGTACGTTTCAGCCAAACGCTATCCGGTACATATTCTACCTCTGTAGCAATTCGTCCAAATTTATCATAAGTATAGTACTTTGACGTTCCACTAGTTGAAATCTCTTGTTCAAGAAGCTTTGTAATAGCATTATACTTCCATCTTGTTTCAAATTCAGGTCGCGCTACCCTTACAATGCGCCCATCCAATCTAAAGCTGGATAATATTGTTTTACCATTGGCGTCCGTCTCTCTTACATCTCTTTGATCACCACTAACGTTTTCCGAGTAACTTTGCGTACCAGCGCTCGGATCGATAAGCTTGATTCGCCGCCCATAAGTATCATACTCGAAAGAAGTGACAACATCTCCCGGAGCTATTATTTTCTTAGGTTGTTTATCCGGTCGATATTCATAGGTTATTGTCCCTCCCAGATCGGATACGGTTGTTAACAATCCACTCTTATCGTAGTTCCGGGTGGTAGCCATCCCTCTTGTATCAGTAGTAATCACTTGATTTCCTGAATAATCAGTAGTATTTATTCCACCAGAGACTTCTGTTACGGATATTGTACGATCATAATTATCATAACTATAAGCGGTCCATAGTGAGGGCTGAGTTTTAAATGGTTGAGAAACTCTTTTCACACGTCCATATTCATCATACTCGGTAGCCGTATATTGCCAACTTCCATCAAATCTCTGATTCCCACTCCGAATTTCCCGGTTCAAGGCATCATAATAAGTTTTACGTTGCGGTTGTCCGGCATCAGTTTCCGTTACACAATATAGTCCCACTAAAGAATTCCAATTATATGCAATCGTTTTTTTAACATCAAATCTTGTTGCAGAATTAACATTTAGTACACGAGTCTGCAACAAACGTCCCAACATATCATAAGTATAGAGGCTGTTAATAGACAGATAATCTGTCATAGTAGAAAGATTTCCATGAGCATCATAATTACCATAGTATGTAATCCGGCCGAGCCTATCAGTTTCCTTTTCAACATTACGATGATACATATCATACATATAAGTACTTCCTTGAAACTCCGTATTTGTATATGGTGCACTCATCTCTGTAAGTACATTATTATATTCATCATAGGTCCACCGTACCTCTTCTGTCTTATTACCGTTCGTTTTAGTAATTCTGCTTTCGGGAAGCACAGTAGCTGACTTATAAATTATTTCTTCCGATTGCACCCAAGAAGCCCCGTCACGATGGTTTGTGATCGTTTTTAAAACAGGAAACCCGATCCAATAACGATCCGTCGTAACTTGGTTTTGATAAGTTTGCGTAACATTCGTCTGTATTATATTAGAGGTTTTATCGTCCGTATAAGCGGTAACCTCGGATATAGGATTACTATAGCTATCGTAACCGTATGTTTTTGTAACAGTCGTATTTTTCAGTAAATCTTTCACAGAAACCCGAACCGGCCTAATCGTAGTTTTTTTATTCGATGCAACTCCGACATAATAAGTATAATTGGTTTCTGTTGTAGGCGTAGTTTCTTGTACCGGTACTCCGAATCTCGAAGGATCATTAGTCCGGGAAGAGACAGCCCGGCTGCGCAATTTATCATAAACTTCCATCTTTTTCATTCCGATTAAGCCTAATCCCTGACGATGGTAAATGGCTTCCTTATACGTATATGACAGATTACTTATAAATACACCTTTGAGGAGTGCCTCCTGTGAAATAGCAGCCCACAAGGGACCGTTGAAATCAGTATATGGGAAAGCAGCTTCCGTACCTTTTACATAAAACCAAAAAGGGCTTCCGTATTCACGTCCATTCAAACGCTGATAATAGTTACGATGTACCACCCCGAAACTATTAACCATACCCGTCAGTAAATATTGTTTCGCCCCATTAATCATACTATTTACTTTCACCAACCTCGGCCCTTTCACAGCTAATAAAAAATTATAATAATTGGACGTAGCAACAGAAGAGGGCACAATATAACTATCCTTGGGAATACCCACAAAAGTAAGTCCGATTGAAAAGGAACCATTTTTATTAAGCCAGGCATCTACACTTGCAGCCGTATTGGCCGATTCATGCCTTATCAAATCGACCAAGCCGTCAGCATCCACATCTTGTAATGCATAGTGCTCATCTGTCCGGTATTCCATAAGTTCTTGTTGGGTTTTAACCAAACCACTACCGGTAGAAAGATAAGTATCCCATACTGTTCCATTATGATAGGGTATCGTTGTCGCCACTCGATAAGCAGCACCATGTTTAGGACATTCACCATTAACGAGAGGCTTTCTGCAATTGACGCATTCATTGACATATCCTATGGGATAATGGCACTGCGGACATACATCACTATTCGGATAATGCCAAAGGCATGCCGGGCAGTATTCGGAAGTTTTTGTCAAAACATCCAGATTTCCCCACTCATCATAGGATTTAACCGGAGTAACAACAAAATCCACTTTGCCATCCCCATTCACATCGCCAAGCATTAAGTTTCTATTTCGTAATTTATTAATATTCAAATCCGGATATGTGAATAGTTTATTCAATGAATAGGCCCCATTGGTTATTTTAAAACTATAAACATCCATTCCACTTTCATGCAAATGGCAGAGATCGGTTTTTCCGTCTCCATCCACATCCATTGGAATAACCATATCCTTTTTAACATTAAAATTAAAAACATGGGCATTGAAAAGGGTTCGCCGACCGGATAAATCGAATAGCATGCACTTTGAATCCAACTCTTTCTCGAGGGGATGGTACATAGACACTGCCAACACTTCAATTTTCCCGTCCCCGTTATAATCACCCGGCAGATAGGTTTTAGGCCAAAAACTCTTATTATTTATATGCGTTACAGCATCGCTGGTAAATGTAAAAGTAGACTCCAGACTCATGGAATTTTTTAAATCCGGCTTATAGGTTTTTATCGTAACCACATCCCGGTCGTCAACCAAAGTGTTGTTAATCTTCAAGATTTCATCGCCGGATTTTCCATCCACATCTGCTGACAATAACGCCTGAAAGCCATCCTCGGCCAAAAGCTTGGTAGGTGAAGGAGCAACACTACCCAGATTTTGGTAAACCAACAATTCCTGTTCCGGAGCGAACTCTGAAAAATAGTAATATACAGAATGTTGAAAAGTGCCGCTCGGCTTATAATAAGAAGAACAGGGGCTTTTGTCCGGATAGACTATCAAGGCGTCGTCATCAGAACCATAATCAAACTTTCCTTTACTTACCACAACTGATACAGATTCATCAAAATGTAAAAGTAAACCGGTCTCCTGTTTCTGAAGTTTTTTCGTTGTATTATCGCTATATCCATAATAGAATTTTAGCGGATTCAAATTGTCTTTTCCAATTCCAGTCAATAATGATACCCTATCCGTCTGATAAGTAAAAGTATACTCATGAACATAGTCCCCTTTATCCCAACATTTTATCTTATCAAGCAAACATGACAACTTAAACTCCATGCCATTCTGATAACTGGATATAATATCAGTGCGCGATTTATAAATAAAATCCATCTCTGTGAAATATATATCGGATAAAGAATGGATTCCGGAATAGATTTTCGTTATATAACTATGATTATCAACCGTTTCATATTCATAGGTATTATAATTTCCCAAAGCATCTTCAAATCGTGTGATAGGGAAAGATATATTATTGGTATTGCTGTATATGGCCTTACTCCCATCCGGATATTCCACAGTAAAAGAGTTTATAGTATTTCCGGACACATCGGCCTTTATACGCATATTTCCCTGCTCCGGCTCATAAGTATTTACCTGCCCTGCCACCGGAAGTAATCTCATGCCATCCAAAACAAATGCATCATTTGTATTAAATGTCATAAGTTCAGTCACTCCATCATAATAAATGCTCTTATCAATCCGGGTAATAGATGATAAGCCATTAATACTCCAACCATATCCCAATACATTATTTCCTCCCTGACTATTGTAAGCTATGGAAATTTCCGGATTAAAGCCATTCCGTATAGGAGTAATTTCAATAGGAACATTGTAAGTAATAGCTCCCATAGACGATACTTCAGAAGTAAAAGGTATCTCACCTACCGTATATTTAGTATCGACAGTTACAGAAGTAGGAATATGAGCATGCGTTTCCTCCACCAATAAAGGGGTAACCATTTCAGTTTTGAAGGTATTATTTGTATCTGTATTCCGGACCGGATGTTCAATGCGAATAATAGAATCCGGAACAATAGAACTGAGGCTATCTACAGTAATTCGCCAATGTTTAGACTGTGAACCGATACTATAAGTCTGAGCATTTATATGAGAAACGAAACAAAAACTTAGAATCCCAAAGACGTAACAAGGGTATAAAAATGTATTTTTCACTTTCATAATATTGAGATATTAAAGGCTATTCTTTGATAATTTTCCACGCAGACTGCATCTGTCCGAAAACCAGCTTCATGATATATACACCCGGAATGAATTCCCGCATAGAGGTCACTGTTTCCGTTGTACGAACTGTTTCTTTCAACAACAGTTTCCCCTGCATATCATAAAGTTGTAATGTGCCGACACCCGGTTCCGGTAATCCGGACAAGCTAACAGTTAAATCTGTTATTACAGGAGTTGGATAAACACGAATATTCTCTCTGGATAGTTTATTTTCCCAAGTATCATTCTCTAAAGAATCATTTTCGATAAAAGGAGAAAAAGATCGGGAAGTTACCAAAAGACGAGAAACCCGGTTACCGGCACTGTCATAAGAATACTGTAACTGCACAGTTTGTGCAGAAACATTTGTTCTAACAGCAATAGTTGCTGAAAATAACAAGAAAAGGAAAAAAGTTTTCATAGCATGTAGTATTAATAATGTTAACTCAAAAAGGTATTATCTAATTAAGGTTCTTTATGTTGGGCAATAATACGAAATCAAAAATATTCCGATGTTTCAAATCATTCAACTTTTTTCTAAAATCATTCTTTAAAGGATATTCAGGACAATCTCGGGCATATTTAAACAATTTGAAACATCAAAATAAAAATAAATATGATTCAATAGGAGTATAATATTCTATTTCCAGAGTAATATACGGAATTAAAAATCGATATTCACAAAATACTCATATTTCCAAGGATTCGGCAAACCGATGCAGTAGAATGTAGAACGGTAGTTTACTCCGATTCCGAAAAGCTTGCAGAAATTTCCATAAATATGAAGTAGAGTACCGATTGCATATTTTTTATAACTTAGTTCCTATATGAGAAAAAGATTCCTCAAAAACGACATGGCATATTTTCGGTTCATAAATCACTAATAACCAATACTTTAAAAAAAAATATTTATAAATATTATAAAAGTGTACACTTAAGCATGTGTTAATGGCGCTTCTATTAGATGCTAAAAGTATACACTTATACATACCAAGATTGGTTTCTTTGCCAATTTAGTTGAAAGATTTATTCTTGTACGGTTCTGAGTATTGTACGATAGAAATATACAGTACATGCCTACTTACAATTTGACAAAGTGACATTCCTGATCCTCTGGAATCCTCTAATTACGAGAAGGTTTCTCACAGGTGATAAAAATCTTCGGCATTTCCGATTTTGATTATTCCTATTGTACGATTTTCGGAGAATTATATAACAAAAGCATCTCATTTTTTTCGATCTTCATTACACAATTCAATATCATTAGTTTATTTGATTATACTTTTAATAGTTAAAAATGGAGCGAATTTAGCTATCAGTTAGCGTCCAAAATGTTTTTTAAGGCGGTTTTTATTTTTTCTCGTAGAGTCTCGAATCGTTTCTCTACGAGGTTCGAGTCGTTCCTCGTAGAGAAACCGAACTTATCATACCGGGGAAATTAGGATAACATTCCGGCTGAATGTGCATAGTTATCCAAACAAAGAAAGATTATACGACAGAATGTGCATAATAATTTATATTATTATGCAGTTTATTCTCCAGTTACAGCAATAATTAGAATAAAGGTGTCATAAAAATCAATCATATCGAAACAAAAAGACAGGATAACTGCATTTCTCAAAACCTTTATTAATTTCATCAGGATAGTACATTCAATACACCAACATCAGTTCATTAGGATTACGCTTTCAACTAAATTGATGAAGAACGCTAATAGTATATACTTTGGCATGCTTCAAATATAGAGTTAAAGATATGAGTTAACAATATTAATAACAATACAACAACATTATCTTGTAATTAAAAACTCATTATTATCTTGCACTTTTTGTTTATCTGTTACATTTGTTTTAATTTTGTCCAGACAAATTTGAAAAACCTATTATGAGAAACTATATAAATGTACTAACCAGCTTATGCCGGTTCGTCGGATGTATTCTACTAATACAATGCACCGTTTCTCCTTCATACGCTTTCCCTGACTATTATTTTAAACAATTATCTTTGAAAGAAGGTCTTTCACAGACAACAGTCAATTGTATACTCAAAGATTACAAAGGAATAATCTGGATAGGAACCCGAATGGGCCTAAACCGTTTCGATCAATACGAACTTAAAAATTACTTTTACGATTCGTATTCTCTCAAATCTCTACCAGACAATGATATCTGCTTTCTCAAAGAAGACTCCCAACTCAACCTATGGATAGGAACCCAAGAAGGACTATCGCTATATAACCGGGGAGAAGATAATTTCACTCTATTATATTATAACAATGCTCCGGTACAGGCAAAAGCCGCCTGTTTGTTAGATACTGGAGTTCTATTTGCCGGAACAGGCCTTTGGATATATAGTTATGCCGATCAGCAGTTGCACAGCCTCCCTGTTGTTAATAATGGAAAAGCTATCAGTGACTATTTTACATATATCAAACCCTGGAAAGAAAACATATACATAGTAGGAACACAATGGAAAGGGGTCTATCTATATCATGCAGACAGTCACCAACTAACTCCTTTTGCCCCATGCCAGGAACAACATATCAGTTCCTATTTTCTGGATGAACACAAAAATCTATGGTTATCGCCCTATGGCAAAGGAATTGTATGTTATGACGTAAATGGTCATGAAATCGGCCGCTATTCAACACGAAATTCGGAGTTGTGCAACGATATCATATTAGATATGCTTACTTATAAAGATGAGTTGTGGATAGCTACTGATGGAGGTGGAATTGCACGTTTTCATCTTGCCACCAACACTTTCCGTACAATTGAATACCAGACTGGAAACAGTAACTCACTTCCAGCAAATTCTATAAAGAGTCTATATGTGGATCATTCACAGAATTTATGGGCAGGTACTATCCGAAGTGGACTTCTAAACATCCGTGAAGTATATATGCACACTTTTCAGGATGCACCATTAAACAATATTTATGGACTAAGCAATAAAACTGCTTTATGCTTGTATGAAGAGGATAATTTCATGTATGTAGGAACGGACGGCGGTGGCATTAACCGCTTGAATCAGACAGAAAACACATTCATGCATTATCCTGCCTGCAGCAAAGAGAAAGTAGTATCGATAGCAGGATATAGCCAGCAAGAGTTAGTTGTTTCTTTTTTCGGAAAAGGGCTTTATTTTTTCAATAAAATGACAGGAGTTTGCCGTCCATGTAACTTTATGGACCAAAATCTTAGAGAGCAAATCAATTCTACAGGAATAGGCATCAACATACATCAATTTTCTCCGGACAAATACTACATACTGGCAGAACAGGTATATATCTATAACCTAAAAACAGCCCAGCTTATTCCTCTCCAGATGGAGGGCATAAGAAAAGATACAGATACTCCTATCAGTAATCTGAAAGTGATTGCCTCAACCGACTCGGTAGCTTATCTATGCGGAGTCAAGAATATTTTCAGAGTGGACAATCGGACTCAAACTTTATTCCCAATTTATTATACCAATGTAAACGTCACCATCAATGGGGTATGCAACGATCCTCAAGGGGATTTTTGGATGGCAACCAATCGGGGACTAATGAAATACAACCAGAAAAATAAATCGGTCGACAAGATAGAGACTTCTTTATTCAGTGAAGCAAGAACAGCCATTTACGACCCTACAGGAAGAATATGGGTAGGTGCTCGCAACATGCTGTTTGCTTATTCAATATCAGAGAAGCGATTCACTATTTTTGATGAAAACGATGGTGCTTTAGCCAATGAATACATGTACACCAATAGCCCGATATCCCAGTCGGGAGATATTTATCTATGTGGAGCGAACGGTTTGTTACGTATCTGCAAAGGCTATCCGTTTAAAGACAGTAACACCCCTACCATAAAACTAATGGATGTGGAACTGAACGGAGCAATCATTACAAATCAGGTTTCGGAAACAGGCGAACTGACTATACCCTATCACTATACATCACTTATCATAAAATTAATAAGGAACGAAGAAGATGTATTTCGACGGAGAATATACAGGTTTCACATTTCAGGTCTGGCACGTGATATTGAATCGTATGCACCTTCGTTGGCACTTTATTCGCTCCCTCCCGGCCATTATGAAGTGTCTGTTTCATGTAGCAACCGAAATGGTAGCTGGACAACAACGACGCCGATACTCAGCTTAGAGATCCCTACCCCCTGGTGGCAAAGTCCCTATCTTAAACTGTTATTAATTGTCCTTTTTATAGCTATCTGCATTTGTTATGTTATTTATTACAACCGTAAAAAAGAACGTAAATTGCAATGGAAACTAAAAGAACATAAACAGAATATGAATGAAGAAAAAATACGTTTCCTCATCAATATGAGTCATGAGTTACGGACTCCTCTTATGCTTATATATGCTCCACTCAAACGCGTGTTAAGTAAAGACATAATAACCGACAACAAATTGAAAGAACAACTGGAAAGCATATGCAAACAAGTTCGAAGAATGAAAAATCTAATAGAAATGGTATTAGATGTACGCCGTATAGAAATGGGACAAAATGTATTACATCTTTCTACTGTCCCGTTCAACAAATGGCTGAAAGACATTGCCGGTAGCTTTACAGACGAATTCACCAATAAAGGAGTGCAACTGATATACAATCTGGATAGCCTGATTACTGATTGGACATTTGATACAAACAAGTGCGAAATGATCGTATCCAATCTACTGGTGAATGCTTTGAAATTTACTCCGGAAGGAAGTACAGTCACCTTAACAACACGAAAAGAAAAAGAATATATATGCATTTCGGTAACCGATGAAGGTATCGGACTGGATGAAGAAGATATGAAACATCTTTTTGTGCGTTTCTATCAAGGAAAGAAATCTAAAGAAGGAAGTGGTATCGGATTATCTTATGTAAAAGTTTTAGTAGAATTACAAGGAGGTAAAATTAATGCATATAACAACGAAAGAGCGGGAGCAACTTTCTATTTCGAACTACCGGAAAGAGAAAGTGAGAAAGCCTTAGAACAATCTATAAACATATCACTCAACGATATACTACGCTTTCCCGAGAGAGAAAAGCAAGAAACGAATAAGGAAGAGGAAGCGTTCGACACAAAGAATTACTCTATACTAATAGTGGAAGATAATATAGAACTATGTAATTTCCTCAAAGAGGCCATGAAAGAATATTTCCAGAACACATATACAGCTAACAATGGAAAAGATGCATTTAAGATTGCCACACAGAAATTGCCTGATATCATTGTGAGTGATATCATGATGCAAGGAGGAGACGGATTAGAACTTTGTCAGCAAATCAAAAGAACAGAAAGTACATGTTTCATTCCTGTTATTCTACTCACTGCCCGAACGGATATCGAAAGTACAGCTTTCGGATACAAATCGGGTGCCGATATTTATCTGACAAAACCATTTGAGGTAGAAGAGTTAGTTGTAATAGTACATAACCTATTAAAAAACAGAAAAATACTGCAAAAGCACTATCGTAATCACTCCAATGGCATATCAATAGAAGGAAAAGAACCAAGCAATGCAGATGAACAATTTTTATTCAAATTAAATGGTATTATTATAGAAAATCTAAACAATCCAGATTTAGATGTAGACTTCATTGCTGAAAGAATGGGAATGGCGCGAACCACACTTTATAACAGACTAAAAGCTCTGAACTATATGGGTATCAATGATTGCATCAATAACTTCCGCATAGAAAAAGCAATACAAATGTTACGCGAAACAAATTGCAATATGCTTGAAATATCAGAAGCGGTAGGATTTAGCAGTCAACGTTATTTCAGTACATTCTTTAAAAAAATGGTAGGTTGCACACCTACCAAATACAGAGAAGAAAATCTTCAAAAATAAGTATCTTTCAATATCTATCATCACAGAATATTCTGTGGTGATAGATATCCTATTTTCGTCTTTTACCCCAACTGCCCGATACGATTTATCAATTCATCGCCCAAAGCATTCTTATCATCAATATGTTGCAATACAGCGGTTACAAACGGATTACTCTCAAAATCACCACGCACCTGTTCAAAGTCAAGTTTCATTTCATCATCAGAGCCATCGGCACCAAAGCCAGTCATTGAAGACAGGGAAAACTCCTTGCGTGCATCACTATAGACCATACGATCCAGCCCGATAACAGCTTCTTTCCAGGAACGTACAATATCAATAATATCTTTAGCAGTAATCGTTTCGGGATCGAGTCCGTAAAACTCCTGTATCTTACCATACGCCCACGTCCACTCGTAGGTATAGTAATTATTATGCATCTCAGAGAAACAGGCATTGATTTCTTTCAGACGATTGATTTCTCCACTCTCAATGCCACACATCAGTTTCTCTATCTCACTCTTCGGAGCAATTAATCCGGAAATATCCACCCATTCGCCCGTACCTATTTCAGTATCCGGTTTCAAGCGTTCACGAATATCTTCATTGCTTTGGAAGTTAATACCTTCGAGGCGTTTAATAATAGAGTTACCCAAAAATTTATGAATAGCTATCTCATAAAAACGAATACCACTGTTAAGCGAAGAATTCTTTATTTTAGCACTTTGGTAAGAGTATGTCTCCGAAGTTTCACCCGATACACGCTTCAAATCTTTCAGAATAGTACGTCCTGCAAACATCTTCTGAATGGTATAAGGACTCAATAGATTATAGTTAATATAATCCAGCTTGTTCGGATCCTTTCGTTTATCACGCTTCGGCCATTTCTGAGCGTCACGAATGGTTCCTACACTACGCAAATTAACTCCAGGGACAAGGAAAGTGGTATTCTGTTGTTCTATCAGATAAGAGAACGGCAGATTAGATGTATCCGCATGATTCACGTGACGCCCCATTACCAAAGAGAAAGCTCCTACACGCGCCGGCCAGAGAATATAAGAATCAGAAGTTGTTTTCGCGCCCCGTTCCATTGTTCCCTGATGGATAGGACCTAATTTGTACATATGATTACTTTGATTAGAGCCTGAACCAGCATTCATGAATGAAAACATACCGGCAATCAGTAAAGTTGATTTATGATGTGTCACCGTATAAGGTCCGGCAAAAATAGCACATGCTTCACCGTTTTCTCCCTGACAATTACTGAAAAACAAAGAGTCCGAAGCCGAATAATTATGTCCCAGTCTACAAGCTTGTCCTATAAAACAACGGGTCAACATCGTTCCGTCATCAATATGCGAACCGGAAGAAACAATGAAATCGTCACAAATGACTCCATGCCCGATGTGCACCGGAGCAATTGCATTACTATTAATACTGCCATTTGACAAACGACAAGTCCCGCATATATGACAGCAATCTCCTATCCGCACATTTTTAATAGAACCGGTATTGAGTATCATGACCCGATTTCCGATTGTTCCGACAGTAGAAGCATGCTTATTGGAATAATAATCGGTAATTTCCTTCATACGACTGATTAGTTCCGGGCGATGACGGTACAGAGCCAGAATATAGGCCTGATGTGCCGAAAGTTTGTCATTGATCAGTACTTCCCGTCCACCGGTTTCATTCAATACGGCAACTTCTACTCCATTACCAAAAGTGGTACGACCATCTACAAGAATAATATCAACATTCTCAATAAATGCATCGTCTCCGATTTCATAGTTCGCAATGTAGTTCTGAATGTTTTCAATACAGCAGTTATCTCCTACTGTTACGTTGTGCAAGGTGACATGCCGTAGCCCGGAATGTTTCTTAATTCCACCCGGCAAAATAAACTCCGACTGGAAAACTCCGAGTTTTACCTCGCCTGAGAAGCGGGTATGGTGCACATACTCGGTAGTAAAGTCCTTGGCCACAGAGATTTTTCCCCAATCATCAGCCAGACACGACTGGCTCTTCAACTGAAGCACTTCGTCTTCAGTCAATCTTCTGTAATCTTTTCCCATAAATAAAATAATTTGCCAATTTGCTAATATACCAATGTGCCAATACCTTTCGGTGGCATAGCGCAACCAATTGGCACATTGGCATATTGGTACATCGAATAATTATTCTTCCTCGTAAGTCTGATAAAGAAAATCATTATAGGGATACTTCTGTACGTGTAGTTCTTTTACGCGTTTATAAACAACACTCTTCAGTTCTTCTATGTTGATTCGTTCGCGGGCGGAAATAAAGAGGCAATTATCCTCCATTTTAGCCATCCACGTCTTCATCAGTTCTTCGAGTGTTAAGTTTTCCTTTGTTTTGGGGGTAAGGTCGTCAGCCGCTTTCTCTATATAAGTATAAGCGTCTATTTTATTAAAAATTAATATCATTGGTTTTCCGGCACCACCGATATCAGCCAGTGTTTTGTTCACCACTTCAATCTGTTCTTCAAAACCGGGATGAGAAATATCTACAACATGTAGTAGCAGGTCGGCTTCACGCACCTCGTCGAGGGTAGATTTGAAAGAGTCTACGAGGTCTGTGGGCAACTTACGAATAAATCCTACAGTATCGGACAACAAAAAAGGCAGATTTTCTATAATCACCTTACGCACTGTAGTATCGAGCGTAGCGAAAAGCTTATTCTCTGCAAATACTTCGCTCTTGGCCAAAAGGTTCATGATAGTTGACTTTCCTACATTAGTATATCCTACAAGAGCTACACGGATCATACGCCCACGGTTCTTACGTTGCGTAGATTTCTGTTTATCAATCTCAGCCAAACGCTCTTTAAGCAATGACATACGATTGAGGATAATACGGCGGTCCATTTCAAGCTGCGTTTCACCTGGTCCACGAAGTCCTACCGAACCTCCTTTACCACTACCCGAACCTGAACCACCACCCTGGCGTTCAAGGTGAGTCCACAAACGTTGCAAACGAGGCAACATGTATTTATACTGCGCCAGTTCCACCTGTGTTTTAGCATTGGCAGTCTGGGCACGCATAGCGAATATATCGAGAATGAGCGAAGTACGATCTAATATCTTAATCTTCAGCTCCGCTTCAATATTACGTATCTGTTTGGCAGAAAGTTCATCATCAAAGATAACCATTCCTACTTCCCGTTCGTTTTCTTCTTCGTTTAGGATATATTCCTTTATCTCTTCCAGTTTTCCTTTTCCCACATAAGTTACAGAATTGGCTGTCGGTAACTTCTGGGTAAACTTTTTCACAACTTCCGCCCCAGCCGTCTCGGCAAGGAATTCCAGTTCGTCAAGGTATTCTTTCGTCTTACGTTCATCCTGCGTCTGCGTGATAAGTCCTACGAGTACCGCTGTTTCGACCTGAGCTTCGGAGATTATAAATTCTTTCATTCTTTATTCTTATCTATAATAATGTGCGCAAATATATAGTTATTTTTGCAGAAAGCCTTGTTCTATAAGTTTATTTAATTCAGAAACAATGTTTTTATAATCTGCCCGGCGTCCACACTCATGCCATTCGGTTAAAGGATATTTATCATGAATATGTGTCATCAATTCCTCCATAGAGGGTGCACTGGCCAATTGACTATACTCCTCGTATGTATAGGAAAGAAAGACGACATTCCGGTTAATACCTCTATTGTCCAGCCAATAGCCTTTTTCCAGAAGTGTAGGCAAACACAGTTTGTCACCAATACGAAGGTCACGCGGGTGCGGATAAGAAACAATAGTGGTACGGGCATCATTCATGATAACCGGAACCAGGTGTGAGTAGTCCTCCCTCGTTTTATAAATATACACAGGAGGAGAGCTTACAGAGGCCGCTCCACCTTTAGAAGAAGTCGTTGTAACTATTATCTGGCTATCCATGTTTTGTTTTTTTTGTGGTTGAATACCCGGAGTACGGCAAGCACCTGCCAACAACACAATACACATACATCCTGATAAATAAAGGCTTTGTTTCATACAACTGATTTCACGATTTTAAACAAAAATAGTAATAAAAAGCAAAACCGGCAAGTGAGAATGCCATTTATCTCAAACTTGCCGGTTCAGTATAATCAGAAGTACGCTCTTAAAACAATCACTTTATTACAAATTTATTACTACCAACTCCTTCTGTAGTAATAGCTCTCAAAATATATATACCCGGAATATAATCTTTACAAGACAGGCTAAATTCCATATTTCCATGGCATTCTGCCCCTTCCAACAAATGTCCTTGCATATCATAAATCATCAGTCTGGTCATTGCGACAGAGGATTTCACTATGATTCGATCATCCCTATATATAACTGTAACGGGTACTATATTATCTTGTTCAACATGATTTATTCCTGTCAGATCTTCTTTGACAAGAATCTCCGTAGAGACTTCGCTTCCTCCTTTTACGCTTTCCCACTCAAAATCATTCTGATTATCTCTGGCTCTGTACACCATCCTGATCCGATCGCCTCCAACAAGTGTCTCAGTAATTTTACAAGAAAAAATAACTCCATTACCTGATATTTGCCCTGCTGCATTCATCGCACTCAGGTCAATATTTTTAGAATCCGATATAAGTTGTTTCACCTTTCCCTGTTTATCTACCAAAGCCAAAGCTACGATTCCGGAAAAGTCACGAAGACCGGCATTCGTTATAAATCCGGCTTTCACCTTAAACGAAGTGTTAAGACGAAAATCAGTCTCTGTAGTTGTCAATCCGGCAAAAGCTTCTCCGGAACTTGTTGTTCCATCAAAAAAATATAGCAAATCACGATAACCGGAACCGGATTCGGCTTTCTTTATGCCGACTACAGCATCCTGCCCTATCGAAAATCCTCCCCCTGAATTACCTCCGATACCCTGCTGATCGGGCTCCAAAGTAGATAATAAATAATATCCATTGGCCATGCCGCCCCATCCCCAATTAACATGATATCTATTAGCCTTGTAACCATCAAAAACGAACTGATGTCCTTCTCTTTTGGAATTACTGCCACCATAGATCACAAGCCGTCCTTCGTCCAACTCTTGTTTCAATAAAGCGTCCCACTCATCATCCGTATACCACTCCCGTTGCAATACAGCCATACTTTTATCATATTTCATATACTCTATCATTCCCCTGGCTGCTATCAAAGTAAAGGCTCCACTTCCATTTGGCGCATATTCCATATTCGACAACACCCCACAGTGATACATCAATGTTGCTACAGCAGCAGCATTGGATTCTACATACTTTCCTATCTCATATACATTCAACATTTTATCCCACTGATATGGAACATTATAGGTTACAGATAACTGACTTCCATATCTGGAAGGAGTATAAGTACATGTCCCGCCGCTTCCCTGATCCGGCCAACGATTGTATTTCATTACAATAGCCAGTGCAGTTGCAACACAACCTGTAGGAGTAGAACTTCCGGATATTTTGGGGCATAAGTTATTATAAGGAGCATTCTGATTCCAAAGAGCTGTATTCAATAAAACCTCTTTTTCTGCATCATCAGCCAAAGTCCCGCGTTGCAATTGTTCCCAAAGTTTCATAACCGATTCAGACGGAGTTATATGCTGTTCTCTGGCCCAGTTAATCTGTTCACGGTAATATTGCATCCACCCCTGTAGATTGGAAGGCATATTTTCTACTTCAAATTCTCCGGCATCACTATAAGCCAGTACAGGAGATGCTACATCATCACCCGCAATAATGATAAAACCTCCTTCCGGTATACGATTAAAAACATGAAAGGCTGGTGATGAGGTCGTTGCACGTGTTTGTACATCCTCACCATCCCAGACATACTCCAGTTGCATACTACCACCTGCCCGGGTAGTTTCGTGAATTCCAAAGAAGTTACGAGCCAGTTGTTCTGCTTTTGACACAGGCACATTGTCTGCCCATGATAAAGAGAAAGTGAATAAAAAGAGCCAGAATAGATTACGTTTCATAAACACTTTATTTTGAGAGTGGTTTGTAACGCCACAAATATAATACATTAATTTATTTAAGCAGAATATCAATCCTATATACTTTTGCATTAGGTAAGGAAAAATAGAGGTCATTCTTTCACAAGAACGACCTCCCAAAACACTTTATTTATAATTATAGCCACCTTATTATATATGGCTAGAATTCCAACTTAATTATACTCCGGATTTTGCTGAATATTTGTGTTAGCATCTATTTCAGCTTGTGGTATCGGCATAATGGTACGATAATCATTCCAGTTAACTGTCACCAAGTCAGTCGCATTCAAGAAATGATTTCCACCTTTACGGGTGATTTCGATACCTTGACGAAGTACATCATATAAACGGTGTCCTTCTAATACCAACTCTTTACGACGCTCTTTCATTATCAAATCCAAGGTAGCTGTAGTTTTTACAGTTGCAGAATTAGCACGACTCTGAATCTTATATAAGTAATCGTCTGCCAATGTCTGATCCGGAGCAGATTTCTTCAATGCAGCTTCAGCACCAATTAAATAGATATCAGATAAACGAATGACACGTACATTATTAACAGCTACTGAACCTGCACGTCCCGGATATTTATTAATAGTACGTTTCGTGCCATTTTTATCCGTAACCAATAAACCTAAACGCACATCATTAGGATCCTCATTCAACAAATCAAGAAAATCCTTAGTGGCCACAACAGCTCCGTACTCAGAAGGAGCAACCACAGCTCCCCAAAGTTCACGGCCTCCTGCATAAGTGGTACTGGATAAAGCCAAATCAAAAATAGACTCACTCGTTTCTTCCAGTTTCCACGAATCTACATAATCTGAATTTTTAATCAGTTCATAAGGCCCATTCTCCACTACGTCTTTCGCATAGCCATAAGCAGCTTCATAATCACCTTTATAAAGATTGACACGAGCCAACAATGCTTTTACAGCCCATCTATTAAAGTGACCGTAATTTTTGTTCTCATCAATAAAGCTCAATGCATCTGTTAAATCCTCTAATACAGCTGCATACCCTTGAGCTACAGTCTGACGCGCAGGAAGTTCTGCAGCAGTTAATACCTCCTTCACAACCGGAACTCCCAAAGAAGCGCCATTATCTTTCAGATAAGGAGCTCCGTAGGTTATCAATAAGTTAAAATGAGCCAATGCACGGATGGCTAAGGCTTCGCCTTTTGAATTCTTAACCACATCAGACATTGGAACTTCCCCTTTATCTATTGCTTCCAGTAATACATTGACACGGTTGATAACTGCATAAGGAGGAAACCAAAGATCGTCGGGAGCATTATTCTGACGATACGTGTATCGATAGTATTGTTCTGTACGATCACTTGTTTTGTTCGTCTGCGTATCGTCTCCTCCTACTTCTGCACGTGCTATAAAATCAACTCCATAATAATAATAGCTGGTGTTATCTTTATCAGATACGCTTATCAATCCTGCATAGGCTCCATTCAAAGCTGTTTTTGTATCCTCTGCAGTAGTAATGGCTCCATCACTAACCAAAGAATCAGAAGGTAATGTAGTAAGGTATCCATCACAGGAAGTGAGGCATACGGAAGTCGCTACAATGACCGTCGTAAAGATTGATTGTATATTCAATTTTTTCATCATTTTCTTTTTTTGCATTAATAATTATAATCCAATTTCAATACCGAATGTCACACTTCTCAAAGTAGGAAATGCAAATGTCGGAATACCATCAATCGGTTGCTCCGGATCTACATTTTTATAAGAAGTCCATGTCAGCAAGTTACTTCCCGACACAAACAGACGTACATTTTCCATTTGTGCTTTGCGGGTCCATCTTGAAGGAAGTGTGTAGGAGAGACTCAAGCTCTTCAAACGAAGATAATTAAGATCTTTCATAAAACGTGAACTTCCATAATTACCGTACTGATAGTTATTGATACGTCTTGGAACATCCGTTTTATCACCGGGCTTTTGCCATCTGTCTAACTGATCAATAGAAGAGTTATAGAAAATTGTATAACCATCTGTATCAGTAATACTTGTTCTCATTGTATCGAATACCTTTCCTCCGAGTGAGAAGTTAAAGAGCATATTCAATTCAAGTCCATTCCAAGAGAAACTATTTCTCCATCCACCGGTAAGTTTCGGATCGGGTTTACCTATAATAACACGCTGAGCTTTAGCGGGATCCGTAGTCAATTCTTTATTCAAACTACCATCAGCATTTTTCGTATTCAGCACCCATAATTCTTCACCTGTTTGCGGATCTACACCTGCCCATTCACGGCTCCACCAGGAATAATAAGATTCGCCTTCGCGCAGTATACTCGTACCATCAATAATATCTTTACCTTCATACAATTTGGAGATTTTGTTACTGTTGTGTGATAGAGCAAGCCCGGAAGTCCATTTCACAGATGTATCTTTGAAGATATCTACGTTGATGTCCACCTCAACACCTTTGTTGGTCATCTCACCCACATTTTTCAGCATCGTTTTAAATCCAACGACCATAGAAGTAGGTACATCTTGCAACAAATCGGTTGTCTTACGTGAGTAATAGTCAAAACTCACACTTACCCGATCAAAGAAACGACCATCAAAACCAATATTAAAGTTTTTATTCTTTTCCCATGACAAATCCGGATTGGGAACAGATACAGGAGCAGAACCGGCAATATCCTGGTAGTTATAACCGTAACCATACAAACTCAGATGTTCATACAGAGAATTGGGTAATGTTCCATTAATACCATAAGAAGCACGTACTTTCAGGTCATTGATCTGATGTATGTCCTTCATAAATTTCTCTTGCGTTAATCTCCATGCTGCAGATACAGACCAGAAGTCAGCCCAACGATTGTTGGCACCCAACCGGGAACTTCCATCACGACGATAGTTTGCCGAAACATAATACTTATTATCATAGTCGTAGTTGACACGTGATAATAAAGACAACAAATGGTCTTCTGTATAATAAGCCATACCTTCTGCCGGAGTAGAAGCATTAACAGACTCAGGCAATTTATCATGAGGATAACCGGTAGAAGCTGCTCTAACCGCTTCCTTTTTGCGATCATCTACATCCCAACCCACAAGTACATCAAGATTGTGTTTTTCTTTGAATGTTTTAACGTAATTCAATGTAGTTGAAGAATATACATTATGATACTGATACGGATAAGTTGCTCCAAGTCCATTTAGCAACTGTCCATTATTAGAATTTACCGGCCAATAAGTTATAGATGTATTATTAACATAGTCATAACTTACAGTTTCTTTAAGAATTAGTCCATCAATAATTTCGTAAGATGCCCATAAACTATTAAAGCTTCTGAATACTTTCGACTGATTTTTATCCAGATTAATATCTTCTACAGGGTGCGTATGCGGAAAGACTTGCTGTAAAACCGGATGCAGATAATAATTCCCGTTTTCATCATATATAGGCATATTAGGTGTACAAATGAAACTTTGTAAAAAGAAAGGATTAGCATAAGCAGTACCTTCGCTTGTTACCGAAGAATTCTGTTTAGACAAAGAAATGTTAGCTCCCATCTGCAATTTGTTATCAGCCGATTTGTGAGTTGCATTTACACGTCCGATAAATCCATCTATGGATGAAGTTTTGGATTTTCCATCTTCCTTTTTGTATGCCAATGATGCAAAGAATGAATTACGTTCGTCTCCACCCTGTGCCGAGAATTCATAATTTTGCGAGGAACCATGTTTCCGGAAAAAAGCATCTTCCCAATCTACATTATAATTAGAATCTGCAAAATATTCAGCAAATTCCTGAGCATAAGCTCTTGCCTCTTCATCCGAAGCCGGACCGTTATAGTTTCCATTTTCATCGGGTATACCGTACAGAGTAGCCTCATTATAACATGCTTCATATGTTAACTCATGACGTTGCTGTCCATTCACATTCTTTCTGTTTTTCATTGCCCAATCAGAGAATCCCCAATTCGCTTTAAAGTTAATTCTTGTTTTACCCACTTTACCATGCTTGGTAGTAATCAAAATAACTCCATTAGCTGCACGTGAACCATACAATGAAGCAGCTGCAGCATCCTTTAACACAGTAATATTTTCAATATCACTCGGATTAATAGAAGCCATTACATTAAATGCTTTAGAGTCACCATCTACAGCTGACACAGCAATATCACCAGAAACGACAGGAACTCCATCTATTACATACAACGGATCATTAGAAGCATTCATTGAACCCGTACCACGAACTCTGATTTGTAAACCAGCTCCCGGCTGACCACTTGTTGAGTTCACCGTAAGTCCCGGGGTTGATCCTGCTAATGCCTCTTCGAATGAAGTTACAGGAATATCTTTTAATACTTTATCTCCACTTACCGTAGAAGCAGCTCCCGTAAATGATGATTTTTTTGTAGTACCATAAGCAACTACCATTACTTCGTCAATCATCTGTGAATCAGACTTAAGTATAACTCTCAGATTCGGTTTAATAGCCACCTCTTGCGTCTGCATTCCGATGTAAGAAATTTGCAAAGTCTTTGCAGAACTATACATCGTTATAATATTATAATTATCAGTATGTTATGATTACTTGTGTGAACTTTGCGTTATAGTATTCATGCTATATTATTGCTTGAAAATCAATAATATATATATTGTCGTGAAAAAATATAAGTATATATGAGATACCAGTTTGAGATTTAAATATGAGTTTAATCAATTAGTAATCAGATGGAAATAACTCATGCAAGCAATAATTTGAAATACTATTTCCTTGCTTTGCAATTAACAATCTCCAATAATGTCAATCATTATTGCGGTTGTGAGATTATTTTATGATAAAAGAGATTAAGAAAAGATGTTATAATGACATCGATTAAATATGTAATAATATATTATCGAATTAACACCTTTATAATTGCCTTATGATGTGTGTATAAAATATACCGATATTTAATCTACGAGACAAGAATCACAAGCATGATAAAATGTTAACTTGAAATTGCAATTACATTGATTATTACTACTTTTACCCAGTAGTTTATTATAGCATTTGGGATTCAATCATCCATTATAGCAAACATAAGGGACAGCTAAGCTTTGATCAGCCCCTTGTGTTTGTTATAATATATGTTCCGGCTTAGTTACTTTTATTGATTATGGAAATATATTTCTACTAATTCATAAATGATGTTTTATGATCCGTCTACATTCATGTAATTGGATGACAGGACATGGTATGGGTTGTTAACTTCTCCATAGAGTTTTCTCTTGATAAAGAAAACGCGGATACCGATAAAATGAAATACTCTCAAAATTCCGAATGGAATCCAAACAAGTTTTTATTCTGTTTACTTTATTATTACCTTAGCACTACTCATTCCAGCAGATGTGACAACTTGTACAATATATGTCCCACCAATACAATCGGAATATGATAATGTATAATCTACACTTTCAATCCCCTTCTTTTTTTTGATTATTCGCCCCTTCATGTCAACTAAAGAAAACTCAAGGATAGGTATTGGAGATTTTATATAAATAGTTTTAGCCATGTCATTTGCAACAGCAATAAGATTTACATCTGAAAAATCAACGTTTTCAATCACAGAAACAGGCAACTCTTTTACTATAATTTCTGCTATCGTATCTCTATCCCCTCGTACTCTCTTCCATTCATTCCCATCTTGACTTTTATACATCATCCAAATCCGATCGCCCTCTTCAGGAATATTAGCTATTGAACATGAAAATACATTTCCGCTTCCATAGCCTATCTTTAAACCATTCACAGAAACTTCACGAGTAATGAATTCTTTTATGTTCCCATGCTTATCGACTAAAGCCAAAACAATCGCGCCAGAAAAATTGCGTATACCATAATTTATATAAAAACCGGCTTTTACAGTAAATCTAACTCGAGGGATAAAATTCGTCTCTGTAGTCGTCAGCCCGGAAAACATTTCACCAGATTCCGTAAATCCAGACATAAAAGCTAAATTATCACAATAACCGGATCCCTCTTCGCTTTTTTTTACTCCTATAACAGCATCCTGTCCTACAGTGAACCCTCCTCCTGTATTACCTCCTACTCCTTGAGAATCAGGATCCAGTGCCGACAGTGAATAATAACCATTCGCTGTGCCACCCCATCCCCAATTGACGTGGTAATCATTCTGTTTATAACCATCTAACACAAACTGGTGTCCTTCCTCTTTGTTATTACTACCACCATATATGACAAGACGTCCTGCGTTAAGTTCCTTCTTTAAAAGACCATTCCACTCCGCTTCCGTGTACCATTCACGAGATTGCAAAGTCATACTTTTATCATATTTCATATACCGAACCATTCCACTCATTGCCGTTAGGGTTAGAGCTCCGCTTGATCGGGGAGTATAGTCCATCTCCGAGAATACCCCACAGTGATACATTAGTTGTGAAACAGCTTCTGCCTGATCAGCCGAATAATTTCCTTTTTCATATTTATTCAACATATTATCCCAATCATAAACAATATTATAAGTAGCAGAAAGAGTCTGTCTATATTGTTTCGTTGTATACTGAAAAGTCATTCCGCTTCCTTGATCAGGCCATCGATTATATTTCATGACAATAGCCAGGGCTGTTGCTACGCAACCGGTTGGGGCCTGTGTACCGTTTATAGTCGGACACAACAAATTATAAGGTGCTGTCTGATCCCACAAAGCGGTTTCAATCAATACCTCTTCCGAATTCTTTGCTGAATCTATTTCATCCCTTAATCTTTCCCAAGCCCAAATCGTTTCTTCATCAGATACAATATTTTCCTCACGTGCCCAATTAATTTGCTCACGATAATATGCCATCCAGGCTCTTAGATTATCCGGCATATTTTCTACATGGAAACTGTTGACGTAACTATATGCCAATATTGGTTTTATTATATCATCTCCAGAAACAATAACAAACCCATTACCACCAACTTTATTAAATACATAATAAGCCGGAGAGTTATTCATTCGAGTACACACATCTTCACCTGTCCAAATCAAACTTACATCTATTTCATTACTCCTTGTTTGTGTATCGACACCGGTCAAAACAAATTTTGCTATTTTCTCTGCTGTTATCACATCGACATTTTTTGCAAAAAAAGAAAATGGAATACAACAGAACACTAAAAATAAAAAACATTTCATAACTCTTTATTTTTCTAATAATGAAAACTGTGATTATTTATAGAGACAAAAGTCCTCCTACATAAAATGTAAGAGGACCTTAATATTATTCTAAATAATCACTTACCATGTAAATGAGTCATCCTTCCAACCAAAATTACCGGCATCTACATAATAATAATGGTTAAAACATGCCGTTTTCGTAGTTTCTACAAAAAAAGAATAATTAATATCCGGATCCAAATATAAAGATACCATATCGTAAGTAGGATGAATATATCCAGTTACAAAATCATATAAACCATTAGAATTCAATCCACCAAACAATGAAATACTACCATTCTCTGCAACAGAAAATTTGTAATCATAACCTTCGGCAAATAATTCCGGAAATTTATATTTGTTAAATCCTTCCGCTTTATATAATTCTTGTGACCACGAACCAAATAATCCGGATGTAAAAGTTCCAGTTGCAAAAAGTTGCCAATTATAATCTCTATTTATTGTCAAAGTGAATGTTCTGATTTTTCCCTGAATCGGATTTTCCGGAACGTTTAATTTTATAGAGTAATCTTCTCCAACAGCTAATTTGGTTCTATCAAAAGACACTTTTATAGCAGCTTCATAAGCACCATCAGCAAATTCCACATTAGTAGGAACTGTAAATAATCCGCTAACGTCCTCCTTCACCAACGGAATGGTTGCTGCCCCAATAGAATTAGCACGGAGCAGTAACACTTCGAATTCTTCCGGATCATCCGTACCAAATGTATAATTAGCGGAGGCCTCATTAAAAGCGACCTCTGTATTAGTAGCATTGTATATAGTACCATCTGTTGCATTTTGATCACATGCGATCAAAAAGAGCATTATAAAACCAATGGCACCAAAATATTTTATTTTTCTCATAATTTCATACTTTAAAAAATCTCTTATATTAAATATAATATCTCGTTATCTAGGATTTTGATCGGCTATATTTATATTGGTATTACCATCAAACTCTTTTTGAGGGATCAAAGTAACGAACAGGTTGTCGCCAGGTTTTAATGCTTTCTTTGAAGGGTGATTAGTTCCATTATAATTACGATCATAACCTAAGTTTAATCGACAAAGATCAAAAGCACGTCCCATACCTTCACTCCATAGTTCAACACGACGTTGAAATAATATCTCATCCATTAGTGTCATAAATGCTCCGTGAGTATCTGTATTATAAGTTGCTGCATTAGTACGGGCTTCCAATACAGTACCATAATTGGTATCACGCTTATCTCCCAATTCTTTCAACAAATTACGGGTAGTCGGGTAATCATTTTGCCGACATGCAGCTTCGGCTGCGATTAATACCAACTCCTCCGCACGCAAATAAATAACATCTCCCAAATAAGTTGAAAAATCAGAGTAGCGGAACTTAACTTGGCCATAAGGATAATATTTAGAAGTTTCCGGATCTTCCCACCAAGTTCTTTTACGGATATCAGTGTCTGGAATAATTCTCCAAAGCCATGCATCAATACACTGTTGAGCTATTTTGCCATAACCACCCTCCGGGTCCATATGTGACAAAAATGCTCCGTAAGGTCCAGTCTGGTCAGCTATAACCTGGAATCCCCACATAACACTTGGAGCTTTACAATTATTAAACTGGCCAAGATCTGTCATAGAAGCAACTCGGGTCAATCCTGGTTTTTCAAGAGCGGCATTCGCATATTTGGCAGCCGCCACCCAGTCCTCCTGAACTTGAGCAGCCCGTGCCCATAAACCATAAGTAACATAGAGATCGACATTCGTCGGATTCGCCTGTGCTACACCGGCAGCCTCAAATAAATCAACTGCAGTCTGATAATCATTGTTAATTCTTTCAAAAACATTTTCAACAGTTCCACGAGGTTGTCCTACAGTATTAGCAGAAGTAGCCTCCGTGTAAACAGGTACTCCTGGAGTCTGTTTATTCACAGGATAATTTCCCTTACAGAAAAAATGGTACAGACAAAAATAGGCAAAACCTCTGACTGTATACGCTTGTGCCAATACAGACTGCCCTTTTGCACCAAATGATTTTAACTGATCAGCGGCGTCAATTACATAGTTTACCTGTGATATTATGGTATAATAAAAATTCCATTGAGCATATTGACGACCATCAGTTGTTGTCCAGTCACCATCTGTCGAGAATGAATAATCATAGAAAAACCAACCTTGTCCCTGATTAGCCATTAAATGATCCTCTCCTTGAATATCCTTAACCAGAGTCATTGCCATAAGACCAGGATTTTCATGACTCCAATTGCCAGACCAACCATTAATAAATAAACTCCGATAAACTCCGTTCATAGCTACCTGTGCAGCATCGGCATTCCCAAAAATAAGACTTCCGGATACTTTATCCGTAGGATTTGTATCAAGCGCATCGCTGCAAGAGCTAAACGAGCAAATCCCTACTAAAGTCAATATATATAATATTTTTTTCATCTTTGACATTTTTATAGTTTCAATCATTTGATTTACATTAGAATTTCACATCAACACTAAAAGAAATAGTACGTGAAGGAGTGTAAACATACGTAGTACCGCCAGTCATACTATATTGAGGATCCATGCCTTTTAAATGTGTAAATACATATAAATTATCAGCAGTTACTGCAAATCGCAAATTCTGAAAACCTATTCTTTTAACAACTTTTACAGGAAGTGAATATCCCAATGTAATATTCTTAATGGAGAAATAAGAAGCATCAATCAACATATCATCTGTCGAAGCATAATTTTTACCGATTTGATAACGCGGTATATCTGTTACATCTCCCGGTTTCTTCCATGCTCTTTCCAAGTTGATATGTTTAGCTTGTCCTGCATAATAAAAGCTCATAAGATTTTGATAAACACCATCAATCATCTCTCCACCAATAGAGTAATTGGTTGCAATTGACAGGTCAAAACCTTTATATTGCAATTGCGTACTAATAGATCCAAATAAATCCGGAATTCTACTACCGGCAACAACGCGAGAAGCTTGAGCATAAGTTTCATTTGTCGTGATATAAGGTTCAACGGTATTGCCTTTACCATCAACCGTAGCCCAATAAAGTTGATCACCCGTCATCGGATCAACACCTGCTGAACGAGAAACATAATAAGAATAGATAGGCTCACCTTCACGAATAATCTGACTACCGCTAAGTATGTCTTTTCCGTCATCCGTCAATTTCAACACTTTGTTTTTTAATGTGGAAGCCATAACCGTCAAATCCCACTGAAAGTCATTGGTTTTTATTAAACGCCCTGTTATACTTGCTTCAAAACCACTATTTCTCATGCTACCCGAATTTCTGTAATATCCCTCAAAACCGGATGACATCGGAAGAGGATAGTAAAGTAACATGTCTGTAGTTTTACGTGTATACCATTCGAGTCCCACTTGCAATCTTTGATCCCAAAAAGCAGCTTCCACACCAATGTTAAAATTATGATTGTTTTCCCAAGAAACTTCTTTATTGGCCACAGAACTTACAATTGCCCCCGACTCACTACCATTAGAATAGCTTAGGTCATAAAGAGACTGCCATGCATAAAAATTACTATAGCCATCAGCATCCAGAAGTCCATCATTACCTTGCACACCATAACTCGCTTTTACAGAAAGATTATTCAACCAAGTGAAATCTTTCATGAACTCTTCCTCTGAGATACGATAATTAGCACCAACTGACCAAAAATCTCCCCAACGATTATCTTTATAGAAACGTGAAGAGCCATCACGGCGATAACTGCCAGATAGATAATATTTATCCGCATAATTATAGTTTATACGTCCAAAATATGACTCAATACGATACTGTTTACTTGCCCCACTTGTGCTGTAAACTGTTGAAGCAGCATCCAATTCATAAAGCCCTCCAAAAGGGAAACCGGTTTTTGTTCCACTTAAAGTATTACTCTCATATGCATACCATTCATGAGCAACTAAAATATCAAAATTATGCTTATCAAAACCTCTGTTGTATGTTAATATCTGATTGAAGGTATATCCTAACGAATTAGAGTTCTGCTTAATAGCGCGCCCTTTGGAAGTAGCCGCATTTCCAAAAAACGGATTATAATAAACCAAAGCATTTGCATTGTAGTAATCAAGACCAAAATTAAATGATAATTTGAGACCTTGAGCCCATCCATCCTTTAAATCACCAAAATCTAAATGAGTACGTGCTGACAAATTATCTGCAACTGTACTGTATTTATCATCATATAATGTAGCGACAGAGTTAAAGTTCTGCTGCTGTCCGGTAGGACGGTTATCACCATAGTCAAACTGTTTATTTCCGTCGGCATCCAAAATAAATGCTCCACCGTTATTCTTATCTCTCAGATACACGGGAAAAATAGGTCCCATAAGAGAAGCTGAGTACCATACATTACTGGAAGAACTTGTAGCGGTTGCTGCGGTATTAGATATGTTACGTGCAAAATTTGCCCCCAAACCTGCACTTAACCATTCGACAGGTTTAGTTTCAATATTAGTTCTCCCTGAATAACGTTGAAAGTTTGTTGTTTTTAATATCCCATCTTCATTTACATATCCCAGTGAGAACATATATTGTGTTTTTTCCGTACCTCCGTTCAAATTGAAAGTATATTCATGACGCAATGCATTATTACGAGTTACCTCATCCATCCAATCGTCTTCCCACATTAAGGTAGCATCATTACGTATTTTACCTGTATTAATATCAATCAAATCAGAAATAGCATAGTTAAAAGGATTATATTGTTCTTTTTCTCCAAATATTTTAGTTGCGCCAGAAGCCATTTCTTGCAAAGCAGCCATTCCCGCTTGTCCAGATGGAGTTCCGTCCGCTATTTGTTGATTGTAAAAAGCCGAATATAAAGCTTCAACATATTGTTTGGAATCCATTGTTTCATATCTGGGAAGCGACCGACTCGATAAGCCGACAGAAGCTTTGAAATTAACTTCCGTCTTACCTTTTACACCTTTTTTGGTCGTTATCATAATAACTCCATTCGCTCCACGTGAACCATATAATGCAGCAGCAGAAGCATCCTTCAAAATAGTAATATTTTCGATATCATCAGGACTAATAGCCGCAATAGAACCGTCATACGGTATACCATCCACTACATAAAGAGGGGTTTTACTAGCATTGATAGATCCCATACCACGAATATAAATAGAAGATGAAGAACCCGGCTGTCCACTACCCGTTGTTGCTTGAACACCTGGTGCTAATCCGTCAATTGCTTTTGTCACATTGGACATCTGACGTTTTTTTAATTCACCCGATTTTACTGTTGCGGCAGAACCGGTAAATGATGTTTTTTTTGCAGTACCGTAAGCTACTACCATCACTTCATCAATTGCCTGTGCGTCAGATTTTAATATTACTTTTACAGTTGGTTTAATAACCACCTCTTGCGTCTGCATTCCGATGTAAGAAATCTGCAAAGTCTTTGCAGAACTATACAATACTTAATTTGTTTATTTTCAGAACATTATGCATCTTATATGAACTGCGTTGTATCAATTCAATATGAATATAATACGTTGGTTATAAGAAATATACAATATTAGACTGACAAAAAAGAATATATATGTGATACTTAAATGTTATCTGAAATATAGTATAACAACTTGATAGCCATTATATTGAAATATTTATGACTCATTGTAGAGCTACTATTTTCTCTACTACACGCATATTTAGATGCCCAAAAAGCAAGTATTATTGTGGTAGCAATACTTTTAATAGTAGCAAATAAGAAGTCCATCAACTATATTCCTATGCTTTGTTTATGTAACTATTTATGAGTAAAGAACGGATTCGGTAGAGATAAGAAAAAATGCTTGGCGAGGTAAAAACAAACAACAATTTGCCTGTTTTATAAATATTTGTTAATCAATTTGTTACGTATTATACTTTTTTCTCTACGGAGATTGACTCGATTCTCTACGATGATCGGTCCGATTCTCTACGAAGAACGCATTGATTCTCTACGAGCAAAGCACTGATAGTTTCTAAGATTTGACAAAGATGATAATAAGTGATGATAATTATTGCTTTTATGTCATAAATATGTTGAGTAATATTACGAGAAAAACCGGTAAATACGAAAGCAGTAGATGCCCAATTTACCGGTTTGAAACACTTCAATAAGTATTCTTCTTAATGATGTATCATTTCTTTATGAATTTATTACTGATAACTCCTTCTGTAGTAAGAACCTTTAGTATATAAATACCAGGAGTATAACTCTCGCAGGAGAAAGTAAATTGTTTTAGTTGAGGACATTCTATCTTTTCCAACAAACGTCCTTCCATATCATAGACTGTAAGCATTTTCATTGTTACAGGAGATTTTACGGTAATTTGATTATTGTTATTCAAAACAATAATATCCAATGCACTATCCTGTTCTATGCTATTCAATCCTGTTACCTCTTTTCTGACAATGATTTCAGTAGTTACATCTCGCCCACCTTTCACCTTATCCCAGGTACTGACATCATTGGCTTTATACATTAACCAGATTCGATCACCCGGTTCAGGAGTTTGAGTAATAATACAACGAAGTCCGATTCCGGAACCCGATATACTTCCGTTACTATTCATTGCTTCCAGTTTGGAAAATGTATACTCATTAGATATAAATTCCTTCACATTTCCAGCTTTATCTACCAGCGCCAAAGCTGCTACTCCTGTGAAATTACGAATACCATAATTTGCTATGAATGCAGCAGTTACATCAAAACTTGTTCCAGGAAGAAAATCTGTTTCTGTAGTGGATAATCCCGAATAAGTAACTCCCCCTGAAGTACCTTTGAAGAAAGCTAACATATCACGGTAACTTGAACCGATTTCAGCTTTTTTTATACCAACGATTGCATTTTGACCAATGGAGAATCCTCCTCCTGTATTTCCTCCGATGCCTTGTTGGTCGGGTTCCAGGGTAGACAATAAATAGTACCCATTAGCCATGCCGCCCCATCCCCAATTGACATGATATCTATCGGCTCTATATCCATCGAAAACAAATTGGTGTCCTTCCTGCTTCGCGTTACTACCTCCATAGATGACAAGGCGTCCGGCATTCAACTCATTTTTCAAAATTTCATCCCACTCATCATTGGTATACCATTCCCGTTCTAATACAGCCAGACTTTTATCATATTTCATGTAGTCTACCATTCCCCGGGCAGCTATCGGGGTATAAGCTCCGCTCTCTTGTGGGGTATAATTCATTTGAGAAAGCACACCGCAATGATACATCAATCGCCCTACCGCATTGGCTTGTGTTGCCGTATAGCTACCTTCCAGGTAAACATCAGGCATATCGTCCCAGGCATAAACCTTGTCATAAGTGACAGAAAGAGTTCTTTGATAAGTCCGTGTAGTATAGGTACAGGTTGCTCCACTTCCCTGATCGGGCCAGCGGTTGTATTTCATTGTAATAGCTAAAGCTGTTGCTACACAACCCGTAGGGGCAATTACATTATCTATATTAGGACACAACTTATTATAAGGAGCATCTTGATTCCAAAGGGCTGTTGATAGCAATACTTCTCCCTCTGTATCATCTGAAAATGTTCCCCGCTGCAACTGATCCCAAAGGGCTGTAATTGATCTGGAAGGCACAATATCTTGCTCTTTAGCCCAATTAATTTGTTCACGATAATACCCCATCCAGTCTCGCAGGCTGGAAGGCATATTTTCTACTTCAAACTTCCCGGTATAACTATAGGCCAATACCGGAGTTACTGCATCGTCGCCCGCAATGATAATAAAACCTCCTTCGGAAGTACGATTAAAAACATAGAAAGCAGGGGCGATATTGGTACGCGTTTGTACATCTTCGCCATTCCATACATATTCCAGACCTGTTTCTGCAGAACGGGTTGTTACCCGGCCTCCAAAGAAATTTCGGGCTAATTGTTCTGCTTGTGATATTGTTACATTATCTCCCCACAAGAAAGAGGAGAAAAATAAAAAAAGCCAAAACAGATTACGTTTCATAAATATATTTTTTAATAAAATGGTTGCAATATCTGACAACGTTCAATTTTTAAATAAAAAATCCCCTTACTTTTTCTTGGAGCAAGGGGATTTCATTCTATCATAGCTCAGCTATTGTATAGCTTCTTTTGTTACTGAAGACTTGCTTTATAAGCATCAATACTGAGGTAGAGTTTCGTTTCATTCTTGCCGGCCGGAGATGCCCCGTCATTATCCTGAATAAAGAGAGAGTTGAGCGGGAAAGTTATTACGTCACCTGTAATTGTACCTAATGGGTAGGTCTTTATATCATTCGACAAGTTTCCGTAAACACTTCCGATAACCATTTCTCCATAATTCAGATCCAAGCCCGTTTTTGCAACTTGCATAGATACTCCGTCAATCGTTGATGTCAATACAAACAAACGATCCCCTAAGAAAGTTTCGTTATAAGGATACCCATCATAAATAACAGGATCTTTACTTATATAGTTCTCAGCAGGTGCATAAGCATTATAGAAACGATATTTTATTGAACTACCTAAATCAGCCTTTTCTATTTCAAGTCCTACTGCCATAGGGCTCACTCCAAAGAATGTTGAAACGGTACCATCAATATAAACTCCCATACCAATGTTTTCCCATTTGATGCGTTGCATAACAGTTCTGGATAAACTTGCTCCCTTATATGGGTTAATATATTCAGAATCAAAAGTTATCTCAAAGCTGTATTCTGTTCCCATTTCTGCATTTGGGAAAGTTACTTCCAACGTTGTTTCAGATTCACCGGCAGCAAAAGAAACAGATTCAGGGATTACAAAAATATTGTCTGAATTAGATAGTACTTTCACCGGTACAGTAACTGCTGCATCGGACTTGTCACGACCTACTGTCAGGGTTATTGACGTTATAGCCGGATCAAGTTCATAATTATAAGTATTGGTTTCAGAGAAATATGCGCCAACACAGTCCGGACTTACCGTTGGAGACGGGTCTCTCTCTACACTGTCAGAGCAAGCGCCAAGAGCCCAAGATAGAACTCCGAATATTGCTATTTTGATATATTTTTTCATATTCTTCTACATTATTAAAAAATCGATGATTATTATCAGTCTGTTACGCCATCTTTCAATCCGGCACCATCTCCTGGCTGAGGTTGACGGCCGTCATTATTATTCGCAGACAAAGGAATACCAGCATTACTGTTAGTTTCGTCTTGTGGTATACGCATCAGTAACCAACCGTCATTGGATGCCATATTGAATGCAAAGTTATTGGGAAAGTTTGTAGTTACTGCACTGCTAACGCGTACAATATTCTTACCTAAACGCATGATATCAGCCATAGAGAATCCTTCACCCCAAAGCTCTACGCGACGCTGGAACCAAACTTCATTCTGGAAAGCAGTTGCATCTGCAGCAGTACATACATAATTAGGATCACGTTCAGCCTTTACAAAATTTTCCAGAATTGTTTTACCTCCGGGCAGGTCCCCTGCCATGGCTGTAGCCTCTGCCTGAATCAATAACATCTCTTCATAACGCATCATGCACCAGTCGCCGGCATTCTTGTCATTACCCACTCCACCATATTGCGCAAACTTTACATTAGTATAAGGAATGAACGGAACTTTTACATCCGGAATAGCCAGCGTGGCTATTTCATCGCCAATAGCATCTCCCCAGTTCAAACTGGCCAGATTATCTGAATGCAGATTTTCGTCTACCCACCAGCCTTTACGTACATCAGTATGTGATATTTTTCTGTACAACAAGTTGTTAATAGCTTTATAGCATCCCTGTCCGGTAGCATAACCTTTGGCCGAGAAAGAACTGTATGCTCCTGGCCAGCTTGTGAGCTGACGGAGAATATTGGTTTCTGTTATAATAGCTGCCCATATCCAGTTGGGATCCTTGTGATCAATAAATGCAGGCTTTGAAACATCTTCACGGCTGTAAGGAGTGTAACCTTTCATAGCTTCTTTCGCATCAGATGCAGCGTCAGCCCAATTCTCCATATATAAATTAGCGCGTGCACGAAGACCGTAAGCAACATTCAAATCCACTTCCGATTTTGAAGAACGGGTATAGTTCAGATCCTTCAAGATATTAATAGCATCTGTTAAGTCATCCATGATTAACTTGTAGGCTGCCTCTGCAGTTGCACGTGGGTTGCTGGAAGGGTCTCCTTCCATAACATCAGTTACCAATGGAACTGTTGGTTTATCTTCATTCCCTTTATATTTAAATTGGAAATAAGGAACTAAACATAAGTAGTCGAATGCACGGACTGCTTTAGCCTGTGCTTTGTAACGAAGCAATGTTGTATTCTCTGTATCAGCAGGAATAGATTTCAATATATCATTTGCCTGCTTTATTTGATTGTAGAACAAAGCCCAGCGCATATATGGATTGGCATATGTATCACTACGATCAGAAAACTCGCTACATGTACTAAACCAGTTATAGTCCGAGTTACTTGCCACCATATCCGGTCCGTTCAAATCTTGAGAAAGACATACTGCCGGATAACCAAAGTCATCATCACGTGCAGAAGTGAATACATTTTTATAAGCAGCCGCTATACTTGAAAACATACCGGTTACATCGGCTTGCAGGCGTTCGGGAATCATCTCAACAACTTCCTGCTTCTGCTCAGTTGTAAATGTTCCGCCTTCGGGGATAGTATCAAGATCAGCACAGGACGCGATCATTGTACCTCCTAAGATAAGGACTAAATATTTATTTGTCATTTTCATAATTTCATTGTTTAGTTATTAACATTAGAATTTCAAAGTAATACCACCGGAAATGGTTCTCAAAGCTGAATAATTAAAACTACCAGAAGTAGTAGAGCTACCCAATCCCCAGTATTGACGTGGATCGAGACCTTTTCTTGCAGAAATAACAGCTAAATTCTCGCCGGCAACATACAGACGTAAACTTGAAACGCCCAATGTGTTCAACCAACGTTTAGGGAAAGTATATCCTAACATTACACTATTCAGGCTTAAATAATCCGAGCTGGTCAGGAATCTTGACGATTGCTTTTGATTGGTATTATCTGAAGCACAGAGGCGTGGATAATTTGAATTTGGATTTTCCGGTGTCCATGCCTTCAATACATCCTTGTGGAAGTTTGTTCCTGCCATATCACCACGATGCATCAATGCCTCGTAAGTTCCATCGTACAATTTACCGCCAAGCTGGTAGGAGAACTGAACAGAGAAATCTACACCATAAGCATTCAATTGCGTACCAAAACCACCATATACTTTAGCTAAAGTGCTTCCTAAGTCAGATTGCTTTGCTTTTGAATAATCATTTGTAGTTGTATAATCACCATTGTCAGGATCTACATAATACAACGCCTGGCCATCATTAGGATCTACACCTGCATATACGGGTAAATAGGAGTTATATAAAGAACCGCCAACACGATAAATAGCATTACTGTATTTTATACCACCGTTTCTTTTAGCAGACTCGGCAAGATCAGTTATTTTGTTTTTGTAATGAGTTGCATTGATGTTAGCAAGCCATTCTATATTATTATTTTTATAAAGAACTCCATTCAAGTCAACTTCAATACCTTGATTAACGATAGAACCAACGTTCATCGGAATAGTCGCATATCCCATAGAGATAGGTACCGGCTGATTGTAGAGCAAATCAACTGTTTTACGATTAAAATATTCTACCGTACCATTCAAGCGGTTACCCAAAAGTTCGAAATCAAAACCAGTATTGAATGCATATGAAGTTTCCCAAGTAATGTCTTTGTTTCCTTTATAGCTAAATGAAACAGCAAAATCTCCATTACTATTGGTTACTGAATATTGATCGGCATATGCATAGTAATTTCCTAAATTATCATTACCCTGAATACCATAACTTGCTTTAAATTTCAGCATATCTATCCAACTCACATTGCTCATAAAGTTCTCTTTATTGATGAGCCATGCAAGACCCACACTACCAAAGTTACCCCAACGATTGTCCGGATGGAAACGGGAAGAAGCATCACGACGATAAGAGGCACTAACAAAGTACTTTTCATCATAATCATACTGAATACGAGCTAAGTAACCCATAGTGGTGTATTCATTGGTAAAAGAGGCTACACGAGGAGGAGATGCAATTGCATTATTCAATTCACCGATAGTCGGATTATAGATTTTCGTATTACTACCTTGTAACTCTTGGAGTTTCAGATTGTAAGATTCATAACCCGCCAAAACGTCAAAGTTGTGCAGATCTGCAAAAGTTCTTTTATAAGAAGCTAAATACTGTTGATTGATTGCAAATTCACGGTAATGAGCCACATAAACAGCTCCACCACTACTTACACTTGAACCATAGAACGGATTTGATAACTCGTTACTACGCTGGTTACGTACGTTTGCACCAATATTAGCCGTGATAGATAAGCCCTCGATCGGGGTTAATATTGCATACCATTTGCTGTTTATTACGTCAGTATAAGCATTTTGCTTATCCAGATCCAGTGTACCCAATGGATTACCAGACATACTTGGACGCACAAAATTGGTAGAAGAGCCAAAGTCATAAACAGTTAATCCACGATGATCTACCTGGATACTTCCATCTGCGTTACGTACGTATACGGGATAAATAGGAGCAATCATATTAGAAAGCTGGAATAAGTTACCACTTGATCCCCATGTAGTCTGTCCGGAAGGTGATTGTATATTATAATAAGTGTATGCTACATTGGCACCAACTTTCAACCATTTTTTTGCCTGATAATCTGCTTTTGCACGTCCAGTGAAACGGGTAAAGCCTGAACCTGGGATAATACCGGAATCATCCAGATAACCGGCAGACATATAATAATTCAACTTATCCGATGCACCTGCAACAGACACATTGTATTCCTGTCGAAGGTTTGAATTACCGAAAGCTTCATCATACCAATCATCCGGTCTATAATAATACGTTCCGTCCGAATAACCCAAAGTTGCATTCGGATTAAGTTTAAAGTTTGTACCAATCAGTTTTTCTCCATCCGGAACGGTATACACCAAATAGCCCAAACCACCATTCTTATCATCAAGCAATGCCGCATCGGCATGTGCATAACCTTCAGTTGCACTACCACCATTATATACTTTTGAATTATACAATGCACGATACATTGTTTCATAATACATAGCCGGGTCACTCATTACATCATAATTAGGAACCGCACGGCGGTTGGAACCCCATTTGGCATCGACTGTAATAACCGCTTCCTTGGAATCAGCCTTTTTGGTTGTAATCAAAATAACACCGTTAGCACCACGTGCACCATAGATCGCATTTGCAGCAGCATCTTTCAGTACAGTCATGCTTTCGATATCTTGTGGATTGATAGAAGAAATACTCCCGTCAAAAGGAATTCCATCTACTACATACAATGGAGAGTTACTTGCACTCATAGAACCAATACCACGGATACGAACAGTTGCAGCACTACCCGGCTGACCATTACTTGAAGTGGTTTGTACTCCAGAAACCTGACCAGCCAATGCATTCGTAACATTTGAAACAGAACGTTCAGCCAGTTTATCAGCTTTCACAGTAGATGCAGATCCGGTAAAAGATGATTTTTTCGCTGTACCATATGCTACTACCATTACTTCATCAATCATCTGTGAATCCGACTTCAGGAATATTCTCAGAGAGGGTTTAATTGCGACCTCTTGTGTTTGCATACCAATAAACGAAATCTGCAAAGTTTTTGCAGAACTAAATATTTTATAATCATCTTATTATAAGATGATTATAAAATATACTTAGGACTTGGCTTTATTAAATCAAATACATACATATATCGTTGATAATCAGAAATATATAAGTTTTAAATATCACCTTTTATCATCTATTTGAAATACTAATTTATTATCAAATTATGAATTTAATAATTTGATATACAAGTACAAATATTCAATACACAATATTGTCTGAGATACTATTATAGTACTTTACAGTTATAAAATTCACTTAAGGTTAATTTTTATTGTACTCATAACATGTTTATTTGCAGTAAATTATAAAAGCATTATAATAATGTAAGTTTCTTAATTCATGTAAGGATATATTGATTCAGTGAAGACATTTCCGCTCACTTATTGATTAACATTGTTAATCAATATTTTAAAGCATATTGCATAAAGTAGCAAACTATGCATTGTTTTATCATATAACAATGCATAGTTTTGTGTAGAAAAGTACGTATTTAAAGCATTATTAAATACGTACTTTTGATATGAATATAATACATTGTTTTCAGAGTGCTGATAACTATGTGTACAACCCATTTTTATATATTGGACACTGCATCTTACTCTATTTTATTAAGTTCAAAACAGTAAGATAAACGTTATTTTGATAAGCTTCTCATATTGAAAAGAAACAGGCATATAAAAAGTTAAAATATTTTTTGCACAAAGCCCTATACATACAGCATAGTTTCTTTATAAGGAAGTTTTTGATTCTCGGGAAGTGAGATTTAGTTTTTCGTAGAGAGTCGTGGTGTTTCTCATAAAGTGACTGCACTGTGTTGCCAACGTTTAACTATTGAAACAGTAATATTTATCTTTGCACAAATATCTGTTGACTGTTTCGTAACCAATGAACGCCTTTTATCTAAATAACTGTTTACTTAAAACGTCATCTTATACCCCATACATTCTCATAATGGAGAACGTTTTGTACTCTTAGCTTTCTCCAGATCCCTCACAATCGTCATATCCATAACATTTGTATAGACTTGGGTAGTCTTAACACTTTTGTGGCCTAATAATTTCTGGACAGTTGTAATATTTACTCCATTGTATATTAATAAAGTAGCATTCGTATGTCTGGCTGTATGAAAAGATACTTTTTTGTTTATCTCTGCCAGCCTTGATATAATAAGTAATTCCTTATTCACATTTGAATTATCTCTGAGTTTAAAAAAATCAGAAAGATTATCCTGATATTTATTCAGAATCTGAAGTCCTTTGCCTTTAAATAACAGATATAAGGGAAGTCGTACTTCTATACGAGTTTTGATTGTCTTATATATAAGCCAGGTATCTTTTTGTATTTTTACAATGTTTTCAGCAGTCAAATTTACAAAATCGGAATATCTCATTCCAGCATAACAGCAAAACAGAAAAGCGTCTTTTGTTTTTTCCAATCGCTCATATTTATCTCCCAAGTTTAATTTTTCAATCTTGTAAAGTTCATCTGGCGATAAATGAGTATGTTTATTTTCCACACTCTTTATTTTATATTTTCTGAAAGCGTATTTTTGTACCTCCATATATTCTTTATTTATAGCTACATTAATGTGCCTCTTCAGATGCTTCATGTGCTTAGCTATTGTATTTACATGGTATCCCTTGCTTTGTAAATACTGATCAAAAGAAGATATAAATTCGAAAGTTAATTCTGTGAATGAGATGTCCTTTTTATACTTTCTCAATAGTTCAAGCGTCGAAAGATGATTCTGTTTAGTACTTTCTTTCAATCGGGAGTTTAGAATTTCTTTACGAAAAAAAGCAAGAAAAGATTCTTCTTCTCCTGGTGAGGTTACTAATGCATCTTTTAGGGCATCCAATGATATTGATTTGTTTTGTTGCCACATGCCTAACTCTTTTTTCTCTATTTCGGCCATGTATTCATAAATCATTCGGTTAAGTGCTTCTGCATTCGGATGATTCCGAACCCTTCTCCTTTTAGCGTCCCACTGATCCGGTTTTAAATAAACCTTAGTTGAGAAGTATTTTTTCTTTCTATTCAGATAAGCTTCTATCTGAACTAATGCCATTCCCCTCTTATTTAGGTTTTTCTTTCTGTTAAACACTAAATTGTAGATAATTTTCTCCATAAATTTGATTTTGTATTAATACTATAAACAAATAAGACGTATATATGTGCAATATAAGAACTGAATAAGTTTTAATATCTGCTAAAAGCCAGCAAAGCCAGTTAGATAATTATCTATGGTCGTTTAAAAAAAATGCGGAATTTTTGTTTATAAAGCTTTCTCTTCGATCAAAAAGGATTCTTTTTAGCTAAATTTAGTGGTAAATAACAGAAAATATACAGTTAGAACGTACTTTTTGTCAGTGCAACATGTTAGTTATAGGTGTGCTATTTAGGTTTTTTAAGCCGTGATTATATGCTGTTAAGCATTATTTTGCGCGCTTTGATAACAATTTGTTATTAACACATGGTTTTTTTACAAAAACAATTGCTTGTTTCATATTTATTAATATATTTGCATTTTGTTAGAGTAAAGAAACAATTAATGTAAAGTTAAACTTTAAGAGAGAATTTATGAAAAGAAAATTAATGCTGTTATT
>NZ_CATJGZ010000064.1:0-80167 GCF_949740115.1 Bacteroides sp. 41_26 | reverse complement strand
CGCCGTTTTTTGAATCCCCCTTTCGTCAAGATGATTGATGGAAGGGGGATTTTTCGTTATTGGTATTCACCACAGAGTTTCACAGAGGAACACAGAGTTTCACAGAGAGGAATAAGCCGTATTCTTATTTATTCTGTTTATGCAGGATAATTAATACTCTGTGTTCCTCTGTGAAACTCTGTGGTGAAAGAATGATTTGTGTGATTTACGCTTTATTTCTGATTTTCTGTTATATATTTGTTGTTAAAACTGTCTATATCTTATAGAATGATATTTTTTTGAATAAAAAAGTAACGTTTTATTTGGTGGGAAAGAAATAATATCTACCTTTGCACCGTTAAATAACAAAAGAGATAACTAAGATGAATCAATCATTTATACATATTCTACTGTGTGGTATTATTATTCTGCTGGCAAAGGTCGGGGGAAGTGAGTGTTGCGCGTAAATGTGTATAATGAAAATATACGAAAGCCTTTCTCACTTCCTGGTGCGAAAGGCTTTTTTAATAGTGTATAATCAGATTAAAAACAATAAAAGATGAGTGACAGATTATTTATTTTCGACACCACCCTTCGTGATGGTGAACAGGTTCCGGGATGTCAATTGAATACAGTGGAAAAGATTCAGGTAGCGAAAGCACTGGAGACACTGGGAGTAGATGTGATTGAAGCCGGATTCCCTATTTCCAGTCCAGGGGATTTTAATTCGGTAATTGAAATATCTAAAGCCGTGACATGGCCTACGATTTGTGCGTTGACACGTGCGGTTCAGAAAGATATTGATGTAGCAGTAGATGCATTGAAATTTGCTAAGCGTAAACGCATTCATACGGGAATTGGTACATCTGATTCACATATTAAATATAAATTCAATTCTAACCGTGAAGAAATAATCGAACGTGCAGTAGCTGCTGTTAAATATGCGCGTCGTTTTGTAGACGATGTGGAGTTCTATGCAGAAGATGCAGGACGTACGGATAATGAATATCTGGCACGGGTGGTAGAAGCGGTTATTAAAGCTGGTGCTACTGTAGTGAATATTCCTGATACAACAGGATATTGCCTTCCTTCGGAATATGGAGCGAAAATTAAATATCTGGTAGATCATGTTTCTGGCATTGAAAATGCAATAATCTCTACACACTGTCATAATGATTTAGGTATGGCTACTGCTAATACAATGGCTGGGGTGCTGAATGGTGCACGCCAGGTAGAGGTGACCATTAATGGTATTGGCGAACGTGCAGGTAATACGGCACTTGAAGAAATAGCAATGATTATCAAAAGCCATCATGAAATCGAGATAGAAACCAACATTAGTACACAGAAAATATATCCCACCAGCCGCATGGTATCTAGTTTGATGAATATGCCGGTACAACCTAATAAGGCTATCGTGGGACGTAATGCTTTTGCACATTCGTCGGGAATACATCAGGATGGCGTACTGAAGAATGTACAAACCTATGAAATTATTGATCCTAAGGATGTGGGTATTGATGATAACTCCATCGTATTGACTGCACGCAGTGGACGCGCTGCTTTGAAAAATCGTCTTTCTATGTTGGGTGTGACGCTTGATCAGGAAAAATTGGATAAGGTATATGAGGAATTTTTGAAACTTGCTGACCGTAAGAAAGATATTCATGATGATGATATTCTAGTATTGGCAGGGGCAGATCGTAGTGAGAATCACCGTATTAAACTGGAATATCTTCAGGTGACAAGTGGGGTCGGTGTACGATCGGTTGCCAGTCTGGGTCTGAACATTTCCGGAGAGAAATTTGAGGCAGCTGCTAGTGGTAATGGTCCTGTTGATGCAGCTATCAAAGCATTGAAACGAATTATAGATCGTCATATGACACTGAAAGAATTTACTATTCAAGCCATTAGCAAAGGTAGCGATGATGTAGGTAAAGTGCATATGCAGGTAGAATATGATAATCAGATGTATTACGGATTTGGAGCAAATACGGATATTATTGCCGCTTCAGTAGAAGCTTATATTGACTGTATTAACAAATTCACCAAGTAATTTCAATCGTAAATTGTAAATCGCTAAATAGTAAATAAACAGATGAATACATTATTTGATAAAATCTGGGATGCACATGTGGTTACCACAGTAGAAGATGGTCCCACTCAGCTCTATATCGACAGACTGTACTGTCATGAAGTAACGAGTCCGCAGGCTTTTGCCGGACTGCGTGAACGTGGAATAAAATGTTTCCGTCCGGAAAAAATATATTGCATGCCCGATCATAATACACCGACGCATGATCAGGACAAACCCATTGAAGATCCAATATCAAAAACACAAGTGGATACTTTGACGAAGAATGCGAAAGATTTCGGGTTAACTCACTTCGGTATGATGGATAAAAGGAACGGTATTATCCACGTAGTGGGTCCCGAACGTGGATTAACTTTACCTGGAATGACTATTGTTTGCGGTGATTCACACACTTCTACCCATGGTGCGATGGGAGCGATTGCTTTTGGTATCGGAACAAGTGAGGTAGAGATGGTACTTGCTTCGCAATGTGTATTGCAGTCTCGTCCCAAGACGATGCGTATTACTGTGGATGGAAAATTAGGCAAGGGAGTGACTGCGAAAGATATTGCACTCTATATGATGTCTAAAATGACAACCAGTGGTGCTACCGGATATTTTGTAGAATATGCAGGTGAAGCCGTTCGCAGTTTGAGTATGGAAGGCCGACTGACGTTGTGTAATCTCTCTATTGAGATGGGAGCACGTGGCGGTATGGTAGCTCCGGATGAAGTGACCTTTGAATATATCAAAGGACGTGAAAATGCTCCGAAAGGAGAAGAATGGGACAAAGCAATGGAGTACTGGAAAACACTGAAAAGTGATGCTGATGCTGTTTTTGATAAAGAAGTACGTTTTGATGCAGCCGATATAGAGCCGATGATCACTTATGGGACAAATCCCGGTATGGGTATGGGTATCACACAGTCTATTCCGACTACGGAAGGAATGAATGAAACGACTAAAACTTCTTTTATTAAATCTTTGGATTATATGGGATTTAAACCGGGTGAACCGTTACTGGGTAAGAAGATTGATTATGTATTCTTAGGTGCATGTACCAATGGACGTATTGAGGACTTCCGTGCATTTGCTTCTCTAGTAAAGGGCAGGAAAAAGGCGGAACATGTAATAGCATGGCTGGTACCAGGGTCTTGGATGGTAGATGCACAAATTCGGGAAGAAGGATTGGATAAAATATTGGAAGAAGCCGGATTTGCGATCCGTCAGCCGGGATGTTCAGCTTGTCTGGCAATGAATGATGATAAGGTTCCTGCTGGTAAGTATTCAGTTTCTACAAGTAACCGGAATTTTGAAGGACGTCAGGGACCGGGAGCGCGTACGTTGTTGGCAAGTCCTCTCGTAGCTGCTGCGGCAGCTGTGACAGGAGTGATAACAGATCCGAGAGAACTTTAATTGTAAATCGTAAACGTACCTATGTGATAAAGATTAAATAATATTTATGACCGTAGGAAATAAATTGTAAATAAACAGATGAAAGCAAAATTCAATATCATAACAAGTACATGTGTACCTCTTCCTTTAGAAAATGTGGATACAGACCAGATTATTCCGGCACGTTTTCTGAAAGCTACTACCCGTGAAGAAAAGTTTTTTGGCGATAATCTCTTCCGTGACTGGCGCTACCATCCGGATGGTTCATTAAATAAAGACTTTGTGTTGAACAATCCTATTTATGGAGGGCAGATATTGGTAGCAGGAAAGAACTTTGGTTCGGGCTCTAGCCGCGAACATGCTGCATGGGCAATAGCCGGATATGGCTTCCGTGTAGTGGTAAGTAGCTTCTTTGCTGATATTCATAAGAATAATGAGTTGAATAATTTTGTATTGCCTGTAGTGGTGACAGAGGAGTTTCTGGCGGAATTGTTTGATTCTATCTTTAAAAATCCTAAAACAGAGGTGGAAGTAAATTTGCCGGAACAGACTATTACTAATAAAGCTACCGGAAAGAGTGAACACTTCGAGATTAATGCATATAAAAAACATTGTCTGATGAATGGATTGGACGATATTGATTTTTTGTTGACGAATAAGGATAAGATAGAGGCGTGGGAAAGAAAATGAATTAATTCCGTTGTCCGTGTGCCATAAAAATGATAACAACAATATTAAATAACGATGAAAAATAATCATCCCAAAATAGAAATCATGGACACTACTCTCCGCGATGGTGAACAAACCAGTGGAGTATCTTTTGTGCCTCATGAAAAACTAATGATTGCCCGACTGCTGTTGGAAGAGCTGAAGGTGGACCGTGTAGAAATAGCTTCGGCACGTGTGTCTGAAGGAGAATTCGATGCGGTAAAGATGATTTGCGACTGGGCAGCGCGGAGAAATCTGTTACAGAAAGTGGAGGTGCTGGGTTTCGTTGACGGTCGTACTTCACTGGATTGGATACATGCTACCGGATGCCGCGTTATCAATTTGTTGTGTAAGGGATCTTTGAAACACTGTATGTATCAGTTGAAAAAGACACCGGAGGAACATATCGAAGATATACTTGCTGTAGTGAATTATGCCAATGAACTGGATATTGAAGTCAATGTATATCTGGAAGATTGGAGCAATGGTATGAAGGATTCACCCGAATATGTATTTCAGATTGTCGATGCATTGAAAGAGACAAGTATTAAGCGTTTTATGCTGCCTGATACATTGGGGGTATTGAATCCGTTGCAAGTCATTGAATTTATGCGGAAGATGAAGAAGCGCTACCCTGATACACACTTTGATTTTCATGCGCATAACGACTATGATCTGGCAGTGAGCAATGTACTTGCAGCTGTACTAAGTGGAGTTAAAGGACTTCATACAACAATTAATGGATTGGGTGAACGTGCAGGTAATGCACCTTTGGCAAGTGTGCAGGCTATCTTGAAAGATCATTTTAATGCTATTACCAATATCGATGAAAGTCGTTTAAACGATGTAAGTCGGGTAGTAGAATCTTATTCGGGTATTGTGATACCTGCCAATAAACCGATTGTAGGTGAAAATGTATTTACGCAGGTGGCCGGGGTACATGCTGACGGAGATAATAAGAGTAATCTTTATTGTAATGATCTTTTGCCCGAACGATTTGGCCGGATCCGTGAGTATGCTCTCGGAAAGACTTCGGGTAAAGCGAATATCCGTAAAAATCTTGAAAGTCTTGGCTTAGAGTTGGATGAAGAGTCTATGCGGAAAGTGACTGAGCGCATCATCGAATTAGGAGACAAGAAAGAACTTGTCACACAGGAAGATCTTCCATATATCATCTCTGATGTCTTGAAACACGACGGTATGAATAATAAAGTAAAACTGAAAAGCTATTTTGTGACGCTGGCGCATGGGTTAAAACCGATGGCTACGTTGAGTGTTGAGATAGACGGGCAGATTCATGAGGAAAGTTCGTCGGGTGATGGTCAGTATGATGCCTTTGTGCGTGCTTTACGCAAAATCTATAAGGTGACGCTGGGACGGAAATTTCCAATGCTGATCAATTATGCAGTAAGTATTCCTCCCGGTGGGCGTACTGACGCTTTTGTACAGACTGTTATCACCTGGAGTTTTGGTGAGAAAGTGTTTCGTACCCGTGGTTTGGATGCCGACCAGACAGAAGCGGCTATCAAGGCGACTATTAAGATGCTGAATATAATAGAAGAATATTAATAATAGTGATTAATTTTAGTGATTAGTGAGAAGTGATAAGTGATTAGCAGGCTGCGCTATCATACCAAATGGTACTAATCACTAATCACTTATCACTTATCACTAATCATTGATCACTAATCACTAATCGTTAAATCACTAATTAACATGGATTTTAAAATTGCAGTATTAGCAGGTGACGGTATTGGGCCCGAAATCTCTGTACAGGGGGTAGAGGTAATGAGTGCCGTTTGCGAGAAGTTCGGACATAAAGTAAATTACGAATACGCCATTTGTGGCGCAGATGCAATCGATAAAGTGGGGGATCCCTTTCCGGAAGAAACTTATCGGGTATGTAAGGAAGCAGACGCTGTACTTTTTTCAGCCGTAGGTGATCCGAAGTTTGATAATGATCCTACAGCTAAAGTTCGTCCGGAGCAGGGACTGTTGGCTATGCGTAAGAAGCTGGGACTTTTTGCCAATATCCGTCCGGTACAGACTTTTAAATGCCTGGTTCATAAGTCTCCTCTTCGTGCAGAACTGGTAGAAGGAGCTGATTTCCTTTGTATTCGTGAGCTGACAGGAGGTATGTATTTTGGTGAGAAGTATCAGGATAATGACAAAGCCTATGATACGAATATGTATACTCGTCCGGAGATAGAGCGTATACTGAAGGTGGCTTTTGAGTATGCAATGAAACGCCGCAAGCATCTTACGGTGGTAGATAAGGCGAATGTTCTTGCATCCAGTCGTTTATGGCGTCAGATAGCACAAGAAATGGCGCCTGCTTATCCTGAGGTAACCACTGACTATATGTTTGTGGATAATGCAGCAATGAAAATGATTCAGGAGCCGAAGTTCTTTGATGTGATGGTGACTGAAAATACTTTTGGCGATATCCTCACGGATGAAGGTTCGGTTATAAGTGGTTCTATGGGATTGCTCCCTTCTGCTTCAACCGGCGAAAGTACTCCGGTATTTGAGCCTATTCATGGTTCGTGGCCGCAGGCAAAGGGATTGAATATTGCTAATCCGCTGGCGCAAATTCTGTCGGTAGCTATGCTGTTTGAGTATTTTGACTGTAAAGAAGAAGGAGCGTTGATTCGCAAAGCAGTAGATGCATCACTGGACGAAAAGGTACGTACTCCGGAGATTCAGGTAGAAGGTGGTGAAAAGTATGGAACCAAAGAAGTTGGTAAATGGGTGGTTGATTATATTAAGAAGAGCTGATGATCAGTAAAAGAACTTCGATACAAAAATAAAAAGGGCCTAAAGCTTGACTTTAGCCTTTGAAAATTGTATCTTTGTCATTGTAATCATAAAATATATTCAGTTAGATTACACTTGAAGGAGAAAGTTTATCGCTTTCTCCTTTTTTGTGTCTATATCCTATATAAAGCTTCTGAATAGGGTATTTATTACCGGTCAGAAGGTATATTAGCCAAAATAAGAAGGTATGTTACGGTGAATCACATGCCGTGTTGCGTTAGATTACATACTATGTTGCGATGCAAATGCCATTGTGTTGCGATGCAACATACGGCAAGACGAAAAACAGAACTTGCTTCGTTAAGAATCAATAAATCTGCTCTTGACAGAAACACTGTCTACCTCTTTTTTCTGCCTCTTATTATATCACTTGTATAGTCGAGTAGATCAGTATACCTATCACCGTAAGTAATCCTGTATAAATGATAACTTGTGTTTGACGTGCTTTTCTGAAATCTTCTTTGGTAACTCTTGTGAGCAGATAGTACATCAACATAGCTCCACCTAATCCTACTAACATTCCTACCACTAAATCTCCCGGATAATGCAATCCCAGATAGATACGTGTGTAGCAATTAACGGCTGCCCATGTACAAATGAAAATACTGAGCCAGCGTTTGCGGAACAGGAACACCAGAAAGAACGCTAAACCAAAAGAGTTGGAAGCATGGCAAGAGGGAAAACCGAAGCCACCTCCACGTCTTCCGTTGACGATATGTACGAGGTCTGCAATGGGACTGGCAGGGTTAGAAGGGCGGGGACGTTCTACGATGGGACGAATGACGGTTGCACAAACCTGATCGGCGAAAGTGATAGTCAGCGCGATGCCTATGAGGCAGAATAGAACGACTTTCCAGTTGAAATTTTTAAGTAATACATATAGTATACTTGCGTACATGGGTACCCATATCCACTTTCCGGTGAAAACGGGCATGAAATAATCTCCGAATGTATTGTGAAATCCATTAAGATAAAGTAATAAATTCTGGTCTGCTTCAACAAGTGATTGTAATAGTCCGTATGTCATATTGTTTAATATTAATTCAAATTTAGAGTCGGTAGGGGAGAATAGAACAACTTATCTTTTTGCAATGTCATCATATAGCTTTTGTAAGTATGTTTTTCCCTTATCCAGATTTTCACCTTTGTGGGTACCTTCATCCAGTACAACAGAGTTTGATTCGCAATCAAATACAACTGCGTTATCGGGCGTTACCATTCCGAATGCATTTGGGAATGTGAAGAATGCAAAATGAGGAGAACCTGGGTTCAACATGTTCTTGCTGAAAGTGAATTCGTCGTGTGGTAATCCTAATTGTGCCAATAAAGTAGCAGCGATATCTATCTGAGAACCGTAAGTCGTTATTTGTCTGGGTTCCTTGACTGCACCTCCGGTGAGGATCAACGGAATAGTGTAGCGGGCAGGTGAGAGGTTGTTAATATCCTCCGGATAGACTCCCAAATGATCTGGTACAAGAATTACTACGGTGTTCTTCCAAAACGGAGTTTCTTTGAGCTGACGAACGAAATCTCCGGTACAACTATCCGTATAGGCAAATGCGTTTAGTCTGGCGTTGGATAGCTTGCTGTAAGGCACTTCAAATGGTTCGTGGCTACTGGATGTTTGCAATATTTTGAAGAACGGCTCTTTTTGTGGTTTGGTTTTCAGATCGGTTATCATCCGGTTGAATACGATGTGGTCATGGGCACCCCATTTACTGAGACGTTCGGATACAGGAAAATCATCTTCGGAGATAATATCTTCAATACCAGTAGAAACAAGGAATGAACGCATATTGGTGAAGTCGGCATCTCCCCCGTAATAATATTGCAGGTCGTATCCTGCTTTTTTCAGACTGGCAGGAATAGAGGGCAGACTTTGTGTTTTGCGTGTATACTTCATGATACTGGTGGTAGGCTGCGCCGGATAGCCACTGATGATGGATACCAGTCCCCGGTCGGTGCGGAAGCTATTGGCATAGAAATGGGTGAACAAAACTCCTTCATTGGCAAACTTGTCCATGTTGACTGCTATACCCGGCTCTCCACCGAGAGTTTCCATTAAGTGAGAAGAGAAGCTCTCGAGCACTATCATGATGATATTGGGATGTTCGGTGTTAAATAATTGCGGGATCGAATCTGTAACAGGTTTATCTGTCAGTTCTGCGAACAGGTGGTCTGCTTCTTCGGCTGGCAGAAAACGATATTGTTTATCAAAAGCAATTTGCCGGGAGAAAGAGTCCATCAAGCTAAAACAAGGATTGATGGCTGCGTGATTCAGTTTTTGATTGGCGCTGAAAAAAACTTTTCCGAGGTTCATGGTTGCAACACTGAATCCTCCGCGTATGGGTATAAACAATAGGGCAGTGGCCAATAACAGAACGCCGGATACACTTACCCGGCGAAAAGGTATCTTCAAGGGGCGTTTGGCGTTGTTCAATATGAAAGATAATAAGAAATAGAGGAGCATTGCGTAAACTACCATGCCCAATATACCTCCCAATACTACCCAGATACTGACACTGGCCAGTGCGTCTTTGGGCGAAGAGAAGAAATAGAACAACGGTGTGGTGTCAAGCCGGAATCCCCAATAACCATACAATCCAAGATCGCTTATAAATATGCAGGAGAGTAATATGGATACTATTATGATATAGATGCGGCGTATCTGTTGTAGTTTTTTGGAATTAGTCCAGGCAGATGCAATCAGCAGTAATCCAGGGATTACAGTCAGATATCCTGCCATCGAAAAGTCGAGCGGAAGCCCATGCCACATCACGCTGAACCATTCTGTCCATGAGACCTTATTATATAAGGTGTGATAATAAGCCATAAACACAGGCTTTTGCAGGATAAATATAAATACAAAAAGGAAATAGGTAGTAACGAATTGTATAAGTCTTCTTTTCATACTATATACTTAAAAAGATTGAACGCAGGCAAAGGTACTATACTTTTCTTTATCTTTGTGCATTAACTGACGTAAAACAGTGGTAATTATGAAAAAAATAGCAAAGAATCTGATCGGTTTGATAGGACATACACCCTTGATGGAACTGTCTGGCTATAGTTCAAAACAAGGTTTGGCTGGTAATATTGTAGCAAAACTGGAGGCATTCAATCCGGGTGGAAGTGTGAAAGACCGTGTAGCACTTTCGATGATTGAAGATGCTGAAGAGCGTGGAATCCTTAAACCGGGAGCAACGATAATAGAACCTACAAGCGGAAATACCGGTGTAGGTCTGGCGATGGTAGCTACTATTAAGGGATATCATTTAATATTGACTATGCCCGAAACGATGAGTCTGGAACGTAGAAATCTGCTAAAAGCTCTGGGAGCACAGATTGTACTGACAGACGGTCTGAAAGGAATGGCAGGTTCTATTGCAAAAGCACAGGAGCTGAAAACTACTATTTCCGGTTCGGTGATACTTCAACAGTTCGAGAACCAGTCTAATGCGGCAGTGCACCAGCGTACTACAGGTGAGGAAATTTGGGAAGATACAGATGGTCAGATAGCTGCTTTTGTGGCTGGTGTAGGTACAGGTGGAACTGTATGTGGAGTGGCCCGTGCATTGAAGAAGCACAATCCGGATGTTTATGTACTGGCTGTTGAGCCTGCCGCCTCTCCGGTGTTGGCAGGTGGAGAAGCAGCTCCTCATCGGATACAAGGTATTGGCGCTAATTTTATTCCGAAGATTTATGATGCTTCCGTTGTAGATGAGGTAATGGGAGTACCTGATGATGAAGCAATACGTACCGGGCGTGAATTGGCGGCTACGGAAGGATTGCTGGCAGGAATATCTTCGGGAGCAGCTGTTTATGCGGCACGAAAGCTGGCAGAGCGCCCAGAATTTGCCGGAAAGATGATTGTGGCATTGTTACCCGATACCGGTGAACGCTATTTGTCGACGGAACTGTTTGCATTTGATGCTTATCCGCTTGAATAAATAGTGATGAGTGAGTAGTGATTAGTGATAAGTGCCATGCGGGTCTCGCCGTTCACTATCTCATCGCTACTCACTATTCACTACTCACTAATCACTTATCACTACTCACTAACCACTATTTAAGATGAAATCTATATTTATCCTTTTTCTTCTCTTTTTCTCTTTATCGCTTTCGGCACAAACTTATAGTGAATTGTCGGAACAGGCAATTGATTGTATCGAGAAAGATAGTCTTGTCCAGGCAGAAGAGTTGCTTGTTCTGGCAATGAAACTCGAACCCTCTAATCCTCATAATGCTTTGCTATTTTCTAATTTAGGGTTGGTACAGAAACGTTTAGGACGCTATGATGATGCACTTCAGTCGTATACTTATGCACTAAATATCGCTCCTACTGCTGTCCCTATTTTGCTGGATCGTGCCGCTCTTTATATGGAAAAGGGAATGACGGATCGTGCTTATCTGGATTATTGTGAGGCTCTTGATGCCGACAAAGTGAATAAGGAAGCTTTGTTGATGCGTGCCTATATTTATACGATCAGACGTGATTATAAAGCTGCTCGTGCGGATTATGACCGCTTGCTGGAAATTGACCCGAAGAGCTATAGTGGACGCCTTGGGTTGGCTACTCTTGAACAGAAAGAGGGAAAATTTCGTGAGGCGCTTGAGGTAATCAATAAATTGCTGGTTGAGAATCCGGATGATGCGACTCTTTATGTAGCGCGTGCCGATGTAGAACGTGAAATGGAACATGTAGAATTGGCTCTTGTTGATCTTGAACAAGCTATCCGCTTATCGCCATCGTTGATTGATGCTTATTTACTTCGGGGGGATATCTATCTGCTTCAAAAGAAAAAAGGTCTTGCCAAAACAGATTTTGAAAAGGCGATTTCACTTGGAGTACCGCAATCCGATCTCTATGAGAGGTTGAAACAATGTAAATAGTAAGAGCTCTCTACCCGAACTGACGTATTACTTCTACAAATTCTTTACCGTATTTCTTCTTCTTGAACTTACCGATGCCGCTGATATTTCCAAACTCTTCAATTGTCATGGGGCGGGAAATACTGAGCAAGTGCAAAACTTTGTCTGATAATACAATATAGGCAGGTATTGCTTCCTGGTCTGCCAATTGTTTACGAACTCTTCGCAGGGCTTCAAACAAGTTTTCATTTTCTGTAGAAGGTGCTTCTAAAGGTAGTTCTTTATTGATAATTATCTTCTTTTTCTTTCCTTTCCGATTTTCGTTTTCGTCTCGTTTTATAATCACTAATTTCGCTTTTTGACGTCCAAATAGTACGTCATTTCCGATTTCCGTAACTTTTAAGTGATTATTTTCATTGTATGCAATTTCAAAGTACCCTATTTGCAACATTTGTAACAAATAATCCTGCCAGTCGCGTGCCGGAATATCTCTTCCGACTCCAAAAGTTTTTAGTTTATCATATCCTTTTTCTGTTAATTCAGCAGAGAAAGATCCGCGTAAAATGTCAATTAACATGCTTGTACCTATTTGCTGCCCGGTACGCGCAATTGCACTTAATGCTTTTTGTACGATAATAGTTCCGTCAAAACGTTCCGGAGGGTTTCTGCAAACATCACAATTACCACAATCTTTCTCCGATTTTTCTCCGAAATAACTTAGTAAGATACGCCTGCGGCAAATGTCTGCTTCGGCATATTGCTGCATACGTTGCAGCTTCTCAAGATTGATGGTTTGCTGGTTACTTTCGGTGGCAAACTTTGTCAGTAGAATTAAATCCCCTAACGAATAGAATAAGACTGTATCGCTTGGCATTCCGTCTCTTCCTGCACGACCTATTTCCTGATAAAAGCTCTCGATACTTTTGGGAAGATTATAATGAATCACCCAACGGACATTTGACTTGTCAATACCCATTCCGAAGGCGATTGTGGCACATACTACCTGGATGCGGTCATTGATAAAATCGTCTTGTGTATTGTCTCGCTGATATGCTGAAAGCCCGGCGTGATAGACTCCACAGTGTATTCCGTGTTTTTGTAACATCTGTGCTACAGTTTCCGTTTTACTGCGACTCATGCAGTAGATAATACCGCTTTCGCCAGCGTGGCGGTCAATAAATTCCAGTATCGCTTTACTCTTTTCTTTTTGCTGATAACCACGCTTTACAGTGAGGCTGAGATTAGGCCGGTCGAAAGAAGAAATGAATACTTTCGGGTCGGTCAGATGTAGTTGGCGGATGATATCTTCACGGGTAATTTTATCCGCTGTTGCCGTCAGTGCGATGATGGGTATCTGGGGAAACATCTGGTGTAATATTCCCATTTGAGCGTATTCCGGACGGAAATCATGTCCCCATTGTGAAATGCAGTGTGCTTCGTCAATGGCAAAGAGAGAAAGGTTCATATCACGTAACAGGTAGTCTGCTTCTGTGATCAGTTTTTCGGGAGATATATATAAGAGTTTTAGCTTTCCTTCTATACAGGCACGGCGCAGATTGGCATTCTCAGTTTCATTATTGCTACTGTTCAAGGCTCCGGCAGCTATTCCGTTGGCGCGGAGTGCTTCTACCTGATCTTTCATTAGTGATATGAGTGGTGACACAACTACAGCAGTTCCTTCGCAAAGCACAGCCGGGAGTTGGTAGCAGATGGATTTTCCACCTCCGGTGGGCATTAATACCAGACCGTCTTTCCGGTTCAGCAGATTCCGGATAATTTCTTCTTGTAAAGGGCGGAAACTTTCATAACCAAAGTAGGTTTTCAGCGTTTGGATCATGGTTCGTATATTGAGACTTTTTGCAAAGGTACTATTTTCTTTTATCTATCATAATACGTATCTACAAGATGGGGGAAATAAACTCTCTCCGTGGACGAAAACGGAATGCTAAAAAGTTAAAGTTTCTTATTATGGCGTTTCTTCTCCCCTATTTTGACGTTTTTAACTACTTTGCTATAAAAAATATATACGCAAAATTTGTGTATGTGAAAATAATGTATGAAATTTGTAACATAATAATGTTACTGCATTGTAGCAATAATTAAAAACAAACCCTAACCAGTTAATTCAATGAGTGATTTAGAAAACAAAAAACAGGAAGAGGCTCCTAAAAAGCGCCCTTACAATCTGAGGGAGAAGAAGGAGAAAAAAGCTGCTTACCGTTCTTTAATAAGACCGGAACTAGCAGATGAGTTGTATGACAAGATTTTGAATATCGTTGTCGTTCAAAAGAAGTACAGAGACCCGGATTATTCAGCAAAAGATCTGGCCAAAGAGTTGAAGACGAATACGCGTTATTTATCCGCAGTCGTTAATTCTCGTTTCGGACAGAATTATTCTTGCCTTTTGAATGAATATAGAGTGAAGGATGCTCTTCATCTTTTGACTGATAAGAGATATGCCGATAAGAATGTAGAAGAAATCAGTGCAATGGTTGGTTTTGCCAATCGTCAATCTTTCTATGCTGCTTTCTACAAGAATGTAGGCAAGACTCCTAATGGCTACCGTAAAGAACACGTTGAGAATAGCAAAAAGTAATCACGTATTTCTTTAGTTGAATAAAAAAGGAAATATTCCGGACGAAAAGTTTCGGGATACTTCCTTTTCATGTTTTTAGAAGATGGGGTGAGGGATTTATGAATTATGAATTGATAGTTCGCATAACTCATATTCCATAACTCTATAACTCATAACTTTATAACTTATAACTCTTATATACTACTTATGAAAAATCATCTTATTATTTCAGTTGCTACTGCTGCTGTTTTGTTGACGGGGTGTAGCGGGACTAAAAAAACAACTGCCCAGGCAGATAAATTTGATTATACAGTGGAACAATTTGCCGATTTACAGATATTGCGTTACCGGGTTCCGGGATTTGAGGACCTGTCGCTTAAACAGAAAGAATTAGTTTATTATCTTACTGAGGCTGCTCTTGAAGGACGAGACATCCTTTTTGATCAGAATGGGAAATATAATCTTCGTATCCGCCGGATGCTTGAAGTTATATATACTAATTATAAAGGTGATAAAAATAGTATCGATTTTAAGAATATGGAGACTTACCTTAAACGGGTGTGGTTCTCTAACGGTATTCATCATCATTACGGGTCTGAGAAGTTCGTACCCGGATTCTCTCAGGATTTTCTCAAACAGGCTGTGTTGGATGTAGATCCGGCACTGCTTCCGTTGGCTGAAGGGCAAACTGCAGAGCAGCTGTGCGAAGAGATCTTTCCGGTGATTTTTGATCCCACTATTATGCCCAAACGGGTCAATCAGGCTGATGGGGAAGATCTTGTGTTGACTTCTGCCTGCAACTATTATGATGGAGTGACCCAGGCTGAAGCTGAAGCGTTCTACGCTAAGATGAAAGATCCGAAAGATGAGACTCCGGTTTCTTATGGTTTGAATAGCCGTTTGGTAAAGGAGAATGGTAAGATTCAGGAGAAAGTGTGGAAAGTAGGCGGACTTTATACGCAGGCACTTGAAAAGATTGTCTATTGGTTGAAGAAAGCTGAAGGGGTAGCCGAAGATGATGCTCAGAAAGCTGCTATCAGCAAGCTGATTGAATTTTATGAGACCGGTGATTTAAAGACCTTTGATGAATATGCCATTTTATGGGTGAAGGATCTGAATTCCCGTATCGATGTGGTAAATGGGTTCACAGAAAGTTATGGTGATCCGCTTGGAATGAAGGCGAGCTGGGAGTCTTTGGTTAACTTTAAAGATCTGGTGGCTACACAGCGTACTGAAATTATCAGTAGTAATGCGCAATGGTTTGAGGATCACTCTCCGGTGGAGGCACAGTTTAAAAAGAGTGAAGTGAAGGGGGTATCAGCAAAGGTTATTACTGCTGCTATTTTGGCGGGGGATCTTTATCCTGCAACAGCCATTGGTATCAACCTGCCGAATGCTAACTGGATTCGTGCTCATCATGGTTCAAAGTCTGTGACTATTGGCAATATTACCGATGCTTATAATAAGGCTGCCCATGGCAATGGTTTTAATGAGGAGTTTGTGTATAGTGATGCCGAACGGGAACTGATTGATCAGTATTCTGATCTGACAGACGAATTACATACTGACTTGCATGAATGTCTTGGACATGGTTCGGGTAAGTTGCTTCCGGGAGTAGATCCTGATGCATTAAAAGCTTATGGCTCCACTATTGAAGAAGCACGTGCCGATTTGTTCGGTTTATATTATGTGGCTGATCCGAAGTTGGTTGAGCTTGGTCTACTTTCCAGTGACGAGGCCTATAAAGCACAATACTATACGTATCTGATGAATGGTCTGATGACCCAACTCGTGCGTATTCAGCCGGGCAATACGGTGGAAGAGGCACATATGCGTAACAGACAGCTCATTGCCCGATGGGTGTTTGAGAAAGGGGCTGCCGATAAGGTAGTAGAACTGGTGAAGAAGGACGGGAAAACATATGTTGTTGTGAACGACTATGAGAAGGTACGCCAGCTTTTCGGTGAATTGCTTGCTGAGATACAGCGTATTAAATCTACCGGTGACTTTGCTGCTGCCCGTGCATTGGTTGAAGATTATGCAGTGAAGGTAGATCCTGTGCTTCATGCCGAAGTTCTTGAACGCTATAAGAAACTGAATCTGGCTCCATATAAAGGGTTTGTTAATCCTAAATATGAGGCAGTTACTGATGCAAACGGAACGATTACTGATGTGAAGGTATCATATGATGAAGGTTATGCAGAGCAAATGTTACGTTATAGTAAAGATTACTCTCCGTTGCCTTCTATAAATAACTGATCTGAATGGATATAAAAGAACAATTAAAAGATATAAAGACACAGCTCCGGCTCTCTATGAACGGGGTTGTGTCTCAAAGTATGCGTGAGAAGGGGCTGAATTATAAGCTCAATTTCGGGGTGGAATTGCCCCGCATCAAAAGTATTGCTGCTGCCTATGAAAAGAATCATGATCTGGCGCAGGCATTGTGGAAAGAGGATATTCGTGAATGTAAAATTCTGGCAGGCATCTTACAGCCGGTAGATACTTTCTTTCCGGAGATAGCCGATATCTGGGTAGAGAATATGCCGAATATCGAAGTGGCAGAACTTACCTGTATGAACCTTTTTCAAAATCTGCCTTATGCTCCTGCCAAGTCTTTCCATTGGATAGCTTCGGAAGAAGAGTATGCACAGGTTTGTGGCTTTCTTACCATTGCCCGTTTATTAATGAAGAAGGGAGATATGGCCGAACGTCCGGCAGGGGAGTTTCTTGATCAGGCAATTTGTGCAGTGCTATCCGGTACTTATCACGTACGCAATGCCGCTTTGCTTGCTATCCGCAAATATATGCAACATAGCGAGGAGCATGCTTTCCAGGTATGTCGCATGGTAGAAAGTATGAAAGACTCTACTGTAGAGGCTGAGCAAGTATTATACAATGTGGTGGCGGAAGAGGCAGAATAATTAAATAATGTGCCAATATGCTAATGTGCCAATGTACCAATTACTGTGCAGCATGATAGCACAGTATATGGGTATATTGGCATATTATTTTATTGGCATATTGGCACATTATTTAATTGGTACATTGACACATTGACGCATTCTTTAATTGGCATATTGGCATATTATCATATTGGCACATTATTAATTGGCATATTGGCATATTAGCACATTGACACATTATTAATTGGTACATTATTTCTCATATTATTTTTGCTTTCCGCAAAAAAGGCTTAACTTTGTTGGCGCTAATTTCGTGCCGATATGGAAACTCAGAACGTAAAAGATACGGTAAGACAGATATTTACAGAATATCTTAATGCGAACGGGCATCGTAAGACCCCCGAACGTTATGCCATACTTGACACTATATATTCCATAGATGGACATTTTGACATAGATATGCTCTATTCGCAGATGATGAACCAGGAGAATTTTCGTGTAAGTCGTGCGACACTTTATAATACCATCATTCTGCTTATTAATGCCCGGCTGATTATCAAGCATCAGTTCGGAACTTCTTCCCAATACGAGAAATCATACAATCGCGAGACGCATCATCACCAGATTTGCACGCAATGTGGCAAAGTTACAGAGTTTCAGAATGAAGCGCTGCAAAATGCTATTGAGAATACCAGGTTAAGCCGGTTTCAGCTTTCACATTACTCCTTGTATATTTATGGGGTTTGCAGTAAGTGTGACCGTGCCAATAAACGGAAAAAAGTAAGTAACAACAATAAAAAAGAAAGATGAAAGTAGATGTACTATTAGGATTACAATGGGGCGATGAAGGTAAAGGTAAAGTAGTCGACGTATTAACTCCGAGATACGACGTGGTAGCACGTTTCCAAGGTGGCCCGAATGCCGGTCATACACTTGAGTTCGAAGGACAAAAATATGTGCTCCGTTCCATTCCTTCCGGTATTTTTCAGGGAGATAAGGTAAATATCATCGGCAATGGTGTTGTGTTGGATCCGGCTTTGTTTAAAGCAGAGGCTGAATCACTTGAAGCATCGGGACACAACTTAAAAGACAGACTGCACATTTCAAAGAAAGCGCATCTCATTTTGCCTACACACCGTATTCTCGATGCCGCTTATGAAGCTGCTAAGGGGGATGCTAAAGTAGGTACTACCGGAAAAGGTATCGGCCCGACTTATACTGATAAGGTGAGCCGTAACGGTGTTCGTGTAGGTGATATCCTTGATAATTTCGACCAGAAATATGCTGCTGCCAAAGCTCGCCACGAACAAATCCTGAAAGGACTGAATTATACATATGATCTGACAGAGATTGAAAAAGCATGGATGGAAGGTATTGAATACCTGAAGCAGTTCCATCTGGTAGACAGTGAACATGAAGTAAACAACTTGCTGAGATCGGGTAAGAGCGTTCTTTGTGAAGGTGCACAGGGAACAATGCTTGATATCGACTTCGGTTCTTATCCGTTTGTAACTTCTTCAAATACAGTTTGTGCCGGTGCTTGTACCGGTTTGGGAGTAGCTCCTAACCGTATTGGTGAGGTATATGGTATCTTCAAGGCTTATTGTACACGTGTTGGTTCAGGTCCGTTCCCTACCGAGTTGTTTGATGAAACAGGCGATAAGATCTGTACATTAGGACATGAGTTTGGTTCGGTGACGGGTCGTAAACGCCGTTGCGGATGGATTGACCTGGTAGCGTTGAAATATTCTGTAATGATCAACGGAGTTACTAAGCTCATTATGATGAAGAGTGACGTACTTGATACATTTGAGACGATCAAGGCTTGCGTTGCTTATAAAGTGAATGGTGAGGAGATAGATTATTTCCCTTATGATATCAATGAAAATGTAGAGCCTGTATATGCCGAACTTCCGGGATGGCAGGTTGACATGACGAAGATGCAGAGTGAAGATGAATTCCCCGAAGAATTCAATGCTTATCTCTCTTTCCTTGAAGAACAGTTGGATGTAGAGATTAAGATTGTTTCAGTAGGTCCGGACAGAGAACAGACTATTGAAAGATATACGGAAGAATAAACGCATTTTTAGATAATTCTTCATAAAACAGGAGGGAAACTATTGTGATATACAAAGTTTCCCTTTATTTTTGGCAAGCTATTTGTACAGATGTTTGTAGTATTCATTTTAATTAAAGAAAGTATATGATATCGTATTGGGTATTATTTATCGGAATTGCCGTAGTAAGCTGGTTGGTACAGATGAACTTGCAGAACAAGTTCAAGAAATATTCTAAGATACCTACCGGAAATGGAATGACAGGACGCGACGTGGCTATTAAGATGTTGAATGATAATGGAATCTATGACGTCAAGGTGACTCATACTCCCGGACAATTGACTGACCACTATAATCCTGCCAATAAGACAGTGAACCTGAGTGAAGGTGTATATGAAAGTAACAGTATTATGGCTGCTGCCGTAGCTGCTCATGAATGCGGACACGCTCTTCAGCATGCGCAGGCTTATGCTCCGCTGACGATGCGTAGCAAACTGGTTCCTGTAGTGAGCTTTGCTTCTCAATGGATGACCTGGTTGTTGCTGGCAGGTATCTTGTTGTTGAATTCGTTCCCTCAGTTGTTGCTGGCAGGTATTATCCTGTTTGCTATGACAACTCTGTTCAGTTTTGTCACTCTTCCGGTGGAGATCAATGCAAGTAAGCGTGCACTGGTATGGTTGAGCGCTTCGGGCATCACGAATTCGCGTAATCATGCACAGGCAGAGGATGCGCTTCGTTCGGCTGCTTATACGTATGTGGTAGCTGCACTCAGTTCTTTGGCTACGTTGATTTATTATATTATGATATTCCTCGGCAGAAGAGATTAAGCTGCTTCTGTTGTTCACCACAGAGGACACAGAGAGCACAGAGTTTTATTTTATTGAAACGCAGATTAACACAGGTTATCGCAGATTAAGATATTGTTATTCCTTGTCTTATATTTGTTTTCCTTTGCGTTAATCTGCGTTTTATATAGATAATAAACTCCGTGCCCTTTGTGTCCTCTGTGGTGAAATATAGATACGAGTGAGATTAACCCCAGATTCCCATGAATAATCAATAATTTCCTATAACTTTGCAGTTCGATAAATAAAACAGTTAGATTTATGGCAGCAAAACCAAGTATACCGAAAGGAACACGTGATTTTTCGCCCGTTGAGATGGCGAAGCGTAACTACATATTCAATACCATCCGCGATGTTTATCATCTTTATGGATTCCAGCAGATAGAAACTCCGTCTATGGAAATGCTTTCTACCCTGATGGGAAAGTATGGCGATGAAGGCGATAAACTTTTGTTTAAGATACAGAATTCGGGAGATTACTTCTCCGGCATCACTGATGAAGAATTACTGAGCCGTAATGCAGCAAAGCTGGCAAGTAAGTTTTGTGAAAAAGGATTGCGTTATGACCTCACAGTTCCGTTTGCCCGCTATGTGGTGATGCACCGTGATGAAATCACTTTTCCTTTCAAGCGTTACCAGATTCAACCCGTGTGGCGTGCGGATCGTCCTCAGAAAGGGCGTTACCGCGAGTTTTATCAGTGCGATGCCGATGTGGTAGGTAGTGATTCATTACTGAACGAAGTAGAGCTGATGCAGATTGTAGATACGGTGTTCACCCGTTTTGGTATCCGTGTCTGCATTAAGATCAACAACCGTAAGATCCTGACCGGTATTGCCGAGATTATCGGTGAAGCAGACAAGATTGTAGATATTACGGTGGCTATTGATAAGCTTGATAAGATCGGGCTGGAAAATGTGAACAGAGAGTTAGCTGATAAAGGAATCAGTGAAGAGGCGATTGCCAGGTTGCAGCCTATTATCTTGTTGAGCGGAACGAATGCAGAGAAGTTAGCTACTTTGAAAACCGTACTTGCCGACAGCGAAATCGGAATCAAGGGAGTAGAAGAGAGCGAGTTTATCTTGAATACGCTTACAGCTATGGGGCTGAAGAATGAGATTGAATTAGACCTTACGCTGGCACGCGGCTTGAATTATTATACAGGAGCTATTTTTGAAGTGAAAGCACTGGATGTACAGATTGGTAGCATTACCGGTGGTGGACGCTACGATAATCTGACAGGTGTATTCGGTATGGCAGGTGTATCGGGGGTAGGTATCTCTTTCGGTGCCGACCGTATCTTTGATGTACTCAATCAGCTGGAACTTTATCCGAAAGAAGCTGTAAATGGTACGCAATTGCTCTTTATTAATTTCGGAGAGAAAGAAGCAGCTTTTTCAATCGGTATTCTGGCGAAGGCTCGTGCGGCCGGTATCCGTGCAGAGATTTTTCCGGATGCTGCAAAGATGAAGAAACAGATGAGCTATGCCAATGCGAAGAACATCCCGTTTGTAGCTATTGTAGGCGAGAATGAGATGAATGAAGGCAAAGCGATGTTGAAAAATATGGAAACGGGAGAACAGCACCTTGTTTCGGCAGAAGAGCTGATTGAAACCCTTTTGAAATAGGCTTTTCGCTCCCCGGAGCCGAGGACTTTGCTCCCCGGAGCCGAACCATCTCCTCCCCGGAGCCGAGAGATATCCTCCCCGGTGCCGCGTAAATGGCGCAGCACCGGGGAGTTTTTTTATGCTTTTCAGAATTCTATTTTGTCAAGTATTCCGCTTAGCCAGGCGATGGCTATTCCATAGTTTGTCATAGGTACTTTCTGTTCTTTGGCCTGTGCGATCCGGCTGAGTACATATTTCCGGTTGAACATACAAGCGCCACATTGGATGATAAGGTCGTACTTCTCCAGATTGGCCGGGAAATCATTGCCCGATACGATGTCTATCTGCAATCCTTCGCCTATTTTCTGGCGGAGCATACGAGGGAGTTTCACCCGGCCGATATCTTCCGACAGGGGAGCGTGCGTACAGGCTTCGGCTATCAGTACACGGGAGGTTTCTTTTAGCGTACCTATAGTGGCTGCACTGGCGGTGTAGTAGCCGATATCTCCTTTATAAGCGGCAAAGAGCACAGAGAAGGAAGTCAGTTTGCTTTCTGCCGGTTTCCGTTCATATACGGTTTTGAAGACTTGTGAGTCGGTAATTATCAACTTTGGAGGGCGGGAGAGAGCCCGAAGAGTAACCTCCATCTGGTCGGTAGTACAACTCACGGCGATGCATTTCTTATCCAGCAGTTCCCGCAGGGTCTGTGCCTGTGGAAGAATGAGCCGCCCTTTCGGTGCCTGTATATCCTGCGGCATGACAAGTAAAACGAGGTCACCTGCCGAAACAAGCTTTCCTGTGATGCTTTGTGCATCGAAGTCTTCGGGTAGACGCCGGATGATAGCCCGGCGAATGTCTTCCATACCTTGCCGGGTGTTTGCACTGACGATGAGGGGAGATTCTCCGGTCTTATTCTCTATGGCTGAGGCTATGGACGCTGCATCTTCCAGAATATCTGCTTTATTGAGCAGCAAGATTACCGGGATATTCTTCTCTTTCAACTGTTGTATCCATTGAAGCTCTTTGTCCATATCCGGATGGCAGAGCAGGATAGCAATGTCTGTTTTTTCGGCTGCTTTCAGGGTGCGGGTCATCCGCATTTCGCCCAGCTCACCTTCATCGTCATATCCCGGAGTGTCGATAAAAAGGCAAGGGCCGACGTCCTGAATTTCCATTGCTTTGAGCACAGGATCGGTCGTTGTTCCCGGAGTATCGGAAACCAGTGCTACATCTTGTCCCGTCAAAGCATTGATAAGGGAAGATTTACCACTGTTTCGCCTTCCGAAGAGGGCGATATGGAGGCGGTTGGAATTGGGAGTCATGTTGTTTAATTGAAAATTGAAAGTTGAAAATTGAAAATGGCTGCGCTTAATTAGTTGAAAATTGAAAGTTGAAAATTGAAAATGGGCTACGCTATCACGCTGCATAGTAACTTTCAATTTTCAATTTTCAACTTTCCATTAAAAACGGAAGTCCCTTTTCCCTCCAGCTATTTCTTTCAGGTTTCTCAGGGCTATTTCTTTTATCTTCGGGTTGGGGATTTTTCCGGCTTCCCGTATGATCAGTTCTTCTCCTTTGGCACGTGTGGCGGGTGAGGCGTAATCTTCCAGATATTCTTTCAGGGTAACCAGTGCATTCGGAGCGCAGCAATTAGCTATCTGCCCGGATTTGACGAGTGACATGAACCGGTCGCCCGTTCTGCCTGCCCGGTAGCAGGCGGTACAGAAGCTGGGGATGTACCCCATATCGAGTAGCCAGCCCACAATTTCGTCCAGCGTACGTGTATCGCTCAGGTCAAACTGAGCAGAGTTTTCCGATAATGGTTCCGGTTCGGCATAACCGCCTACGCTGGTTCGCGAACCTCCGCTGATCTGTGATATACCGATATCAAGCACTTGCCGGCGCGATTCCTGCGATTCGCGGGTAGAAATGATCATCCCTGTATACGGCACGGCAATGCGGATCACTGCCACGATGCGGCGGAAAATCTCATCCGATATGGAGTTGGGAAAGTCTGCTGTATCAATATCGTCCGCCGGACAGATGCGTGGTACGCTAATCGTATGTGGCCCTACTCCGAAAGTGGCTTCAAGGTGTTCTGCATGCATCAGCAGACCGACAAAGTCATATCGGAATGTATTCAGGCCGAAGAGTACTCCGATACCTACATCATCAATACCTCCCTGCATGGCGCGGTCCATTGCTTCGGTATGCCAGGCATAGTTACTTTTGGGGCCGGTGGGGTGGAGGAGCTCGTAATTTTCCTTGTGATAGGTTTCCTGAAAGAGGATATAAGTGCCGATTCCTGCATCCCTCAGTCGGGTATAGTTCTCTACTGTTGTAGCTGCAATATTCACGTTTACCCGGCGGATTGCCCCGTTCCTGTGTTTGATGCTATAGATGGTGTCGATGGATTCAAGAATGTACTCAATCGGGTTGAGAAGCGGATGTTCTCCGGCTTCCAGTGCAAGGCGTTTGTGCCCCATGTCCTGTAAGGCGATTACTTCCCGGCGGATCTCTTCCTGTGTGAGCTTCTTGCGGGCAATGGTTTTATTCTTCAGGTGATAGGGGCAGTAGGTACAACCGTTGACGCAATAGTTGGAGAGATAAAGCGGTGCAAACATAACAATGCGGTTGCCGTAGAACTTCTGTTTGATTTCTTTAGCGAGGTGGAGGATGCGGTCTGTCAGTTCCGGCTGGTCGCACTCTAATAGCAAGGCTGCCTCGCGGTGAGTGAGTCCTTTGCATTGGGCGGCTTTCTCGATGAGCTGCTCGATAAGGGCACGGTTGCTTTTGTGGGTACGGGCATATTCCAGCGTATCCAGAACCTCCTGGTGGTCAATGAACTCTTCTGCTTTCAGTGAATTGAGCTTATACATACATTCTCTTTTTTTAATTATCTCTTAGTACTCATCGCCTGGCGAACCTCCTCGTGTGGGAAGCACTGCATCTCCGCGTGCGGGAATTGCCGTGTATCCTTTTAGTGTGGGAAGCGTTCCGAAGGGATCTTCCCCGTGCGGAAAGTACTTGTTATATAGTTCGTACTTTCCCCTTACTTCCTGTGGAGAAAGGTTGGGCATCACTACATTGGCTCCTGCCAATATTCCCCGTTCGCGTCCGTCGGCGGCGAGGGTGGCGAGTGCCGTTGTCGCGGGGATAAGTGCTTGCGGATGCATCAGCCGGAAGATAGACAGCAGTCGTAACGTTTGTTCTACACTTCCCGAAGGCGACCCGGCAAAAGGGGTATTGGGATGTGGAATAAAGGGACCGATACCGATCATCTGCGGACTGAAACGCTCTATGAACCGAATATCTTCAATGAGATGTTCTGTTGTCTGTCCGGGGCTTCCCACCATGATGCCCGTTCCCGTCTGATAGCCTATCTCCTTTAGCCATTGCAGGCATTGCAGGCGGGTATCCTGCCGCATTTCTGCCGGATGCAATTGGCGGTAATGTTCTTCATTGTAGGTTTCGTGACGTAACAAATAACGATTGGCCCCGGCACGGAAGAAGCGTTCATACTCTTCGCGTGATTTCTCCCCCAAAGACAGCGTGATGGCACAATCCGGAAATTCCCCTCTGATGGCCGCCACAGTCCCCTCGATCCAGTCGGAAGATTGTGCCGCATCTTCACCTCCTTGCAGCACAAAGGTACGGAATCCGAGTTTATATCCCTGTCGGCAACAGTCGAGAATCGTTTCCCGGCTAAGCCGGTAGCGTTCCACCTGTATGTTTCCTTTTCGTATGCCACAGTAGTAGCAGTTGTTCCGGCAGCAGTTGCTTATTTCAATCAGCCCCCGGATGTAGATGTTGTTTCCGAAATTTGCCAGCGTCACTTCACGGGCCTGGGCGTGCAGATACGAAAGGACGTCTGCATCCCGGCACGTCAGAAGCGCTTTGTAGCCTTCCGGTGGGAGGCTATGTTCTTGTCTGAGTCTGTCAACTCCTATTTTCATAGGTTTCTTTTCGTTTGAGCAAATCCTGTACTAACTGTCGGCGGCCGGAAACAATATCGTTGTGTGTGCTTGGTCCGGTGATACATCCTCCTTCGCAGGCCATAACTTCGATGAACTGTCCTGCTGCCTTGCCCGTTTTGGCGCAAGCACGCAGCAGTGCTATGTTTTTCTTATTGATGTCCGATACCTGAAGCGCGTTTATTTTATCAGCTTCTTCTTTCAGATAGGCTTTGACAGCTCCCATCACACCGCCTGCCTGGGCAAAACCGTGTGCTTCGCGGACAGAGGTATATACCAAAGAGAACGGCTGTGTCTGTTCCAGCTGAATGTCCATTCCGTCGAGAATGGAACCTATCTCCTCAAATGTAAGGATAAAGTCCACAGCTTCGTCCCGGCGTATCTCTTTGCGCTTGGCTACACAAGGGCCAACGAATACGATCCGGGCATCCGGATGTTTTGCTTTCGCAATACGTGCAGCGTAGTACATAGGCGATCCGGTTGTAGATACATACGGTTTCAGTTCCGGGATGTGCTTCTCTACCAGTTCGATGTAAGACGGGCAGCAAGAAGTGGTCATAAAAGCCTGGCCTTCTTCCAGTTTTTCCAGTAACTCGTGGGCTTCGTTGCTGGTGGTATCCATGGCACCTTGTGCCACCTCTATCACATCTGCGAAACCTATTTCGCGGAAGGCACCGTATACATGTTCTATACTTGTCTTAAACTGTCCGAGGATGGAAGGTGCTACGATGGCTACCATTTTCTCTCCTTTACGGATGCGTTGCAGGATATCAAAAGCCTGCGATACTTCAAAGATTGCACCGAACGGACATGCGTTCATACACTTTCCGCAATAGATACATTTGTCTTCGTTGATGTGTTCAATACCGTTTGCGTCTTTGCTGATGGCTTTCACCGGACAGGCTTCTTCGCAGGGGACAGGGATGTAAACGATGGCATGATACGGGCAGCTTCTATGGCAGATACCGCAACTGACGCAAGTGTCGTGGTCAATCATCGCCTGCCCGTTTTTCTTGAAGCGGATCGCATCTTTAGGACAGTTCATGTAGCAACTGCGTGCCACGCATCCACGGCACAGATTGGTTATCTCATAGTTGATCTGTACGCAAGACGAACAGGCTTCGTCTATCACGCAGAAGATGTTTTCTTTGGTACATTCTTCTCTTTCCAGTGCTTGCCGGGCATATTCCGAAAGGTTAGTCAGTTCGTCATGCTCGTCTGTCATGTCAAGTCCCATCAAGGGGAGACATTTGTATTTCCACACAGCGCGTTCCTTATGGACGCAGCAACGGCCCAGAGGTTTCGATTTTTTGGGACTAAGCTCAATGGGAAGCCGGTCAATTTTGTCAATTAATTCATCTTTCTTCCAGAGTCTTACGAGGTTCGCCAGCAGTTTGTGGCGAACGATCATAACGTTGTTAGTAAATGCCATAATGTTTTTTTAGGGTTGTTAGGGGCTGCAAAGATAGTGAACTGTTTGCTGAAAAACTAATATTCGTTAAAGATGATTGTAATATGTACTGCGGGGCATTGAAAATGGAAATGTTACCGGTTTGTAAGCGTATTGTAAAACCCGGACTTTACTTTTGTAGCATGAATGTTTTACCGGATTAATCCATAATGAGGAGGTAACTGATATGAATAAGAATGAATGGATACAAAGAAGCCGCTTTGCCATGATTAGTACATTGATGACGATTGCAAGCCTGATGTTTTTGTTTTACATAGGTAGTTCGCTTATGGGCACTACGAAGAAATACCATGCTCAGGAGATAGCGCAGAGCCTGTTCTGATAATATGTTTCACCACAGAGGGCACAAAGAACACAGAGTTTTAAATCTCTGATGAAACGCGGATGGACGCAGATTATCGCAGATTAAAATTCGGTTATTCTTTCTCTTATTTTTGTTTTCCTTTGCGATAATCTGCGTTTCAATAAACCACCGCCTACCGAACTTCCCCGTGCGGGATACACCGTACTTTTAATGTTTCCTTTTGTCCTGCTTTCAGCCCTGCATCAAAGAAAATACGAACCGAACCGGGATTGGGTGAATCATAACTTTGTACCGGTGTATTATCGGCTATGGAGAAGGAAGCGGAGGCCGGACTATCGATAATCAGATGTAACTTTTTACCTTCTTTGGTCAACTCTATCGTATGCGGGTCCAAAATTTTTGGAGTGGCGGAAGTGACCAGTGTCCAACGGACAGAGGCAGGGTTTGCAGCCGCCTGTACCCGGTCTGTTATTTGTAGATAACTCTCCTTGATAAGAACCACCTCTCTCGTAGCCTTTTTCAAATCGCCTTCAAACAGCGAAGTTAAGTCTACCGTAGCTCCCAACTTGTCATCTTTCGTATAGGTTTTCGTGATAGGGGCAAAACCTGTTACATTGTGTTTCTTACCGTTTACGGTTAGTGTGTTGTGCACAAAATTGTTATAGCGGAAGATATCCCAGCGCTGTCCGTTCTGGTTGCTATCCCACAAACGTACATTCTCTTTCTCCAGCGAATAATATTCCTGCATACCCAAATCCTGTGCCCAGCGTACTCCCAAAGCTTCGAACACAAAAGAGCCTGCATCCATATGTGCATGGCTGGTAGAGGCAGTCCCGCCTTTGATACCCACATAACATCCTTCACCTTCTTTCCAGGAAGTGTGTACCAGTGCTACCGGAGTTTTACCATGTCCTACCCATATTTTTGCAGTCGGGGGAGTAACTTCCTTCATGTCAATAAGAGAACCGTAAATGAGTATAATGGGCAGAAAACGGGTCTCTTCGGCTGTGAAATGAGTATCTGCACGTGATAAGAATATCTTCTCATTCCATAGCAAAGAAGGATCTTTCTGGCGGGCAGCGAACCAGAAGGTAGCCGGTAAAGCCTGGATGGTTTCGCGTGCATCGCTGAAGTTAAAGGCAAGTCCGGTAGTTCCTGCCATATATTCCATATAGCGGGCGGACTCCATGAAACCTTCCACCTTGCACAATCCGCCATCGGAACCTAAGGCAGATTCCAGTGCAGCAATCAGGAAAACATTAAAGGTGGTTCCGTATCCCCAGTAGTTGTATCCTTCCGGATAGTTGCCGTCCGGCGCATATCCTTTCACCGAAATACCGATGGTAGACATAGCCCGTTCGATGATTTCGATTGCTTCTTCCCGATGATCCTCCATAATAGCGAGTGCTCCGTATACCATACCGGCGTTACAAACCTGGTTCCAGTTATTCTCTGTCCGTAGGAAAGAGTTGTATTGGCGGTCTTTGGATGGGGCAAAACCTTTATTCAGAATCGATTCTTTAATCAGTTTCTTTGTTTCGGGCTGCAATTTATCATAAAGCCAGTCGTAACCTAAAGAGACAGCCAACGTCATCTCTCCCGTATCCAGAAAGTGAGAGGGATTCCAGTCCTGGAAAGAGCAAACGGCAATCATCTCCTGCTCGGCACGTAACCGGTATTTTTCATCATTCGTCATTCGGTAGACGAACGAAAGGTAGAAAATACGTCTTAGCGCTTCGCGGGATACAGCTAAAAGGCGGCGTCCCTCTTTCTTATAGATCAGTGTGGGTCGGATGAGTAATTTGTCGGATTCATCCAGCATGTAATTATACACCCGTTGTAGTTCGACGCTTTCGCTGAGGCTTTTGTGAATACGTTGTTCTTCGCCTTGTTTCAGTAATAAGCGGGGATGCTCTTGCAGCTGACTGTAATTGAACGTTTGCGCTTTAAGGTGTGTTGCACTTCCTATGCACAGGCACAGACAAGTGTAAATAAGAACAAGTACTTTGTTATTCATGGCCGGGATAAATTAGTATTAAAACATAAACATGGCAACTCCTACAATACGGTTGTTGCAGACGGAATGGGTATCTTTTATTTTTCCGTTAGAGGCATCCATTGAACCGTACCAGGCAGAACTTAATGTATATTCGAGTCCGAATTTCCAGTGGGCTACATTGTAAGTAAGTTCGGCTCCTGCCATTACTACCTGGTCAACATCGGTTCCTGTACCGTAAAGTTTGGTGACGGCATCACCTGTTCCTAAATTTTTGGTATATCCTAAGAAGATACCCGGTTTCCACTTCTGACCGTACACTACGTTAAGCCATGAGCTGGAATTCAGAATAGAAGCATACTCCTGTTCACCTGTCCATTGATTGGTGGACTTAACACCGTAACCGCCCAACATCGAAGTTTGTGTCAGGTTACTGCCAAGTACACTTTTGGCTGCAATGAACCAGTCTTTATTGGTGTATCTCACATGTGCTTCGTAGGAGAGGGTAGTGAGGCGTTCGTCCACTTTATAAGTATGGGATATCACCTCTTGAGAATCGTTACCAGAACCAACGGGTACTGTCGCTTCCGTTCTTGGCTTGATAGATAACAGTTCAATGCCCACGCCTGCCAGCCAGTTCTTGGCTTTATAGTCTATACCGGCATAAATCTCCGGTACGCAACTGTTTTTAATATAATTCTGGCTCTTTACATTATTCGGTCCTACCGACAGATATTGTGACTGCCAGATAGCTGCTGCGGTCAGTTGCATGTTCTTGTTCTTGAATTGATAGCGTATCTGCGGAGCACGGCTGAAGGGCTGAAAAGGGGCTCCTACCGATAAATTCAATATTTGTGGAGAGACATCACCAAACAGGGGATGCCAGGTCTGTCCCAATAATAGAGCAGATTTCCCCCAGTCCAGATTCAGATAGGCGTGTCTCAGGCGAACAGTGGAATAGCTTGTTCCTGAACCTCTGAAGTCTACTTCTACTTTGGCTGATGTTTTGGCTTTTCCGAGTTTCGGACCGGTCACATCCACTCCAAGCCGGGTGTATAAGGTATAAAAACTTCCATTAGCAGTCGCATTCAGGTCTTTACCATTTGCATCCAGTCTTTCGTCGAGCGGATACATGTAGAATAGCCCGTCTACTGTTTCCTGATTGGCACGGCTATTATAATAAAGGTCTGTACGGATCTGACCATAAAATTTATAACTGAAATCTTTCTTCTGGGCCGATCCGTTTATTGCTGCCAGAAGGCATACTGTAAGTAGTAGATTCTTTTTCATAAGTAAAATGTTTGCGTAAAATGACGTGCAAAGGTAGAAAAAAGTAGTTGGAATTTAGTAGTAAGTAGTTAGAAACTATACAGTATATTCTGTAATAAGTATTGTATTCTAATTAAATGATAGTATCATAGAAACGCAGATTATCGCAAATTTATGGTACACAAAGATAATAACGGATGTATTTTATTTTGCCCTCTCTTGTCATTTTGTCAGTCTTTGTCTGCCAAACCAACATCTTTCCAATATCTTTTCGCTTTGGCACAGTTTTCGCAATTTGTTTTTCGTCCTTCCAAAAGGATGACGAATAATATAATTATGTATAACATATAAAACAAAAAAGTAACTATGAACATTAAACCATTAGCAGACAGAGTGCTTATACTCCCTGCACCTGCAGAAGAAAAAACAATTGGCGGTATCATTATTCCTGATACAGCAAAAGAAAAACCTTTGAAAGGTGAAGTTGTGGCAGTAGGTCACGGTACAAAGGACGAAGAGATGGTATTAAAGGTAGGTGACACCGTTCTTTATGGTAAGTATGCCGGAACAGAACTTGAAGTGGAAGGTGCAAAATACCTTATCATGCGTCAGAGTGATGTTCTCGCTGTTTTGGGATAATTCATAATTGAAAATTAATAATTTATAATTGATATAGACTTATGGCAAAAGAAATATTATTCAATATCGATGCCCGTGACCAATTGAAAAAAGGTGTCGATGCTTTGGCAAATGCAGTAAAAGTAACACTTGGCCCGAAAGGACGTAACGTAATTATTGAAAAGAAGTTTGGCGCTCCTCACATCACTAAAGATGGTGTAACAGTGGCTAAAGAAATAGAACTGGCAGATGCATACCAGAATACAGGTGCACAGCTGGTTAAGGAAGTTGCTTCTAAAACAGGTGATGATGCCGGTGACGGTACAACAACTGCAACTGTTCTTGCTCAGGCTATCGTAGCCGAAGGCTTGAAGAATGTAACTGCCGGTGCAAGCCCGATGGATATCAAACGTGGTATGGATAAGGCTGTTGCCAAAGTGGTTGAGTCTATTAAGAACCAGGCTGAAAAAGTAGGTGACAACTATGACAAGATTGAACAGGTTGCTACTGTTTCTGCCAACAATGACCCGGTTATCGGTAAATTGATTGCTGATGCCATGCGTAAAGTTTCCAAAGATGGTGTGATCACTATCGAAGAGGCTAAAGGTACCGATACTACTATTGGTGTAGTAGAAGGTATGCAATTCGATCGTGGTTATCTGTCAGCTTACTTTGTGACTAACACAGAGAAAATGGAATGTGAGATGGAGAAACCTTACATCCTTATATATGACAAGAAGATCTCTAACCTGAAAGATTTCTTGCCTATCCTTGAACCGGCTGTACAGACAGGTCGTCCTCTGTTGGTGATTGCAGAAGATGTGGATAGCGAAGCACTGACTACTTTGGTTGTGAACCGTCTGCGTTCTCAGTTGAAGATTTGTGCTGTGAAAGCTCCGGGCTTCGGTGATCGTCGTAAAGAGATGCTGGAAGACATTGCTATCCTGACAGGTGGTGTGGTGATCAGCGAAGAGAAAGGTTTGAAACTGGAACAGGCTACTCTCGAAATGTTGGGTACTGCTGACAAAGTGACTGTTTCTAAAGATAATACAACCATCGTAAACGGTGCTGGCGCAAAAGAAAATATCAAAGAACGTTGCGATCAGATTAAAGCACAGATTGCTGCTACTAAATCAGATTACGACCGCGAGAAACTGCAGGAACGTCTGGCTAAATTGTCAGGTGGTGTGGCTGTTCTTTATGTTGGTGCTGCTTCTGAAGTAGAGATGAAAGAGAAGAAAGACCGTGTAGACGATGCACTTCGTGCAACTCGTGCTGCTATCGAAGAAGGTATCATCCCGGGTGGTGGCGTAGCTTACATCCGTGCTATTGATGTGCTGGAAGGTATGAAAGGTGACAATGCCGATGAAACAACCGGTGTTGAAATCATTAAGCGTGCTATTGAAGAACCGCTTCGTCAGATTGTAGCTAATGCTGGTAAAGAAGGTGCTGTAGTCGTTCAGAAAGTTCGTGAAGGAAAAGGTGACTTCGGTTACAATGCCCGTATGGATGTTTTCGAAAACCTGCATGCTGCCGGTGTAGTAGATCCTGCTAAGGTAGCTCGTGTAGCTTTGGAAAACGCAGCTTCTATCGCTGGTATGTTCCTGACTACTGAATGTGTAATTGTAGAAAAGAAAGAAGATAAACCCGAAATGCCTATGGGCGCTCCCGGAATGGGAGGAATGGGTGGAATGATGTAATATCATCCCATGATTAAAAAGAGAAGCCGCTTCAGATAATCTGGAGCGGCTTTTTAGTTTTATCAGGTAAGCTCTGTTTCTTCCGGAAAGTCATTACAGACTTCCGGAAGAAACAGAATATAAATTTAAGGGATATTGGGATTGGCGTTGGTTTCACTCTCCGGAATCGCATATAGATAGTATGAACTGTTGGGAGTAAATTCTGTTCCATCAGGGAATGCCACTTCGTAGTGTCCGATTGGTTCGTTCTCTTCATACGTGCCATCTTCCTGCCAGCAATCTATCAGGTATTTAGTATCTTCCGGCTTGTCACCGGTGATAATCTTGATACCTTCTATCTGAGCCATTTCTTCTTTAGTCAGCATTTCGCGTTCCAGGGGTTTTTGAGTTCTTAAGATGTCAGTCATGCTGAATCCTTCTCCCCATAGTTCGCGACGGCGTTCTACTAAAATTTCCTCAACGAGGTCTTGTTTGTTTTTTCCTGTTACATCATAATCAGTCAATCCTCTTGCGTTTCGCAATGTGTTGAGCGGAGCCACAGCATCTGTAATGGATGTTGCATTGTCTCTGGCCATAGCTTCGGCTTCAATCAGATACATTTCGGCAGAACGCATGACAACAATGTCACCAGTCTGGTCGGCGCGGATACGGAATTTACAATATCCCATATATCCTTCTCTCATCCATTTGAATAGTTCTCTACGGATATCATTCTTGGAGAACAGATTATAGAAATGAGGATCTGCCATAAAGCTATTATATGAGTCGGGTTCCTCTACATCTACATAGTAGAAGTTGTAGCTGGGATCGGACTGAGTCGTAGATTGAGGATGTCCCCATATCCATTCTGAATTACTTATATCATTGAAACCTTTATAGGTAGCAGCATCTTTCATTAATGGATATCCTTCCTGAGCCGCTTTTGCTGCTTTCGCCGCTTCTTCATATTGGCCTGTCAGTAAATAAGCACGTGCCAATAATCCGTTGACTACACTTACATTGGGTTTGTACTTTTCCTGTGCTGTAGATGGAGTAAAACCGTCCAAATCAGTTTTCGCCTGTTCGAGATCCTTAAAGATTTGTGTGTATATCTCTTCTACGGTAGCTCTGCCTTTAGGTTCTGTTTTTGATGTAGTAGGTTCTGTGTACAGCGGAACACAAGGCGCACTTTTATCTTTCAGGTACGTGAACTGATAATGTTGCACAAGATGCAGATAACAGAAAGCACGCAAAGCAAGTGCTTGTCCTTGTGCATACCGGAAGTCTTCATCTTCTGTATCTCCTTTGATGGAGATTACAGAATTGCAGTTGTCTATGGTCTTATAGAATGTAGTCCATGCAAAACTGGCTCTCCCTGCAGTTGGAATAGAAACCTCATTTAATTTGTAAGTCGCACTAAATCCGTATGTGTTGGCAGTACGTAAAACAACATCACTACCCATCATATCATCTGCTAAAGATAAAGCACGATAACCAATGTTTGCATAAGTCGTTCCGTATTCCATTAAGTTATACCATGCACCGATGAATATACGTTCGGCATTTTCGGGAGTAGGAGCCAGACCCGAATCAACGGAATCTGTTGGAGTATGATCAAGGAAATCACCGCTACATCCGGTTACCATCAGTAAACCTGTAGCAAGTATAGCTGTATTCTTTATTAATTTTTTCATATTAAATTGTTGAATGCTGATTAGAATGAAACATTAATACCACCTGTTATCGATCTCATAGCAGGATATCTGTAATAAGTAACTCCTGTTATACCTTGTTCCGGGTCTAATCCCTGATGTCCGCTTAGGGTTAATAAATTATCTCCCTGAACAAAGATCTGAAGGTTACTCAAACTTATTCTTCTTATTAATGACTGAGGAAGCGAATAAGATAACATCACATTCTTTAGACGTAAATATGAGTTGTTGTACAGGAATCGCGTAGATGTACTGGTCCACTGGTTGCTTGTTGTGCTAAGGGCGGGAACATCTGTATATCTGTTTTCAGGAGTCCAGCGATCTAACATTTCTGTTGACCAGGAGCGTCCGGCGGCAGAACCTGAGTGAAGAATCATTATTTTATCACGGTCGTAAACATATCCGCCAATGCTATAAGAGAACATGGCTGATAATTCAATTCCTTTATAGGAGAATGAAGTATTGAAACCACCATATACTTTGGGCAAGGACGATTTGTTGACAAAGTAATAATTAGCTTTGCTATAATCATTGGTAGTAACTTTGATTGTATGGCCGTTTTCGTCTTTCTGATTCATATACCACAATGGTTCTCCATTGTCAGGATTGACTCCTGCCCATTCTTTGAGATAGAAATCATAGACAGAACGTCCTTCCTGCAGTTTTGTAAAACTGCCCTGAGGCATATCTTTCAAAGGCAATTCCGTTACTTTATTCTTGTAATGGGTTAAGTTTAATCCCAAATTCCATTTAAAGTCTTTCACGTCGATGATTGTACCTTTCAGATCAATTTCGAAACCTGTATTTTTCAGTGCTCCCACATTTTCGTCAACGGAGGTGTATCCGAGTGAAGAAGCTAAAGGACGTGAGTATAACAAATCTTTGGATTTACGTTGGAAGAAGTCGAAAGAACCCGATAGACGGTTGTTCCACAAAGAGAAGTCGATACCGACATTGAAATTTAAGTTGGTTTCCCATTTCAGATTAGGAGTAGCCAGACGGTCGGTTACCAATCCGCTTTCGTTGTTGTTCGAAATGATGGTATATAGACCGCTACTTGCATAATACGAACCTAAATTATCGTTTCCTTGTGCACCATAGCTTGCTTTCAACGTCAATGCAGACAGCCAGTTCTCAGTACCTTGCATAAAGGCTTCACGGTTTATTCTCCAGGAACCACCTACCGACCAGAAGTTACCCCAACGTGTCTCCGGAGCAAAACGTGAAGAACCATCGCGACGGTAAGAGCCACTCAGATAATACCTGTCTTTATAATCATACTGAGCATTCATCAGATATCCTACTAAAGAATAGTCAATACGGTATCCTGAACCTCCTGTCACCTGTGAGCCTACAACCAATTCCGGATAATCAGGAATAGCCATTTTAGAACGTGAGGCTGTTAATTCGTCATAACGATAGGAGTATGCTTCTTGTCCTGCGAGGATGTTGAAGTGATGATCGCCTATTTTCTTGTCGTATGAGATAATATTATTCCAGGTCCATGAAAGTGTACGGTCATTTTCCCTACTGGAGCCACCTCCTGTATTAACTGCAGGACCAATCTTAGGATTTGTGTAGTCCAATGAATTGAAATTGATCAGGTCAAAGTTGAAACTTGTCTTAAACTTTAGTCCTTCAATGAATGTCACTTCTAAGAATGTACGGGCTGAAACTTCATCTCTCATACGTTCTGATTTGTCTAAAGGCAGTGTGGCCGGCAAATTCCAGTTCGCATTGTTTGCACGGTATGAACCGAAATCCGGAACCAGTTCGCCATCTTCTGTATCAAAAGAACCGTCTGCTTTCACTTTATAGATAGGGTAGAAGTTGGGCATTGTACGTCCTGCATTGATAACATTACTTGTTTTAGTATCAGATGATGTGGGATAGTTTTGTTTAGAGTGGGCAAAACTGATGTTAGCACCTCCTTTTAACCATTTAGTCATCTCACTGGTGACATTGGTGCGGAGATTAAAGCGTTCATAACCTGACTCTAAAGCAATACCCTTATCATTCAGGTAGCCTGCTGAAAAATAATACTGATTTGTTTTGCTGCCGCCGGAAGCATTTAAACCTATTTCTGTGCGCAGAGCCTGTTGTTCCATAGCATCCTGCCAGTCGAAATCCCATAACGGAGTTGCTCCTGCCAGCAGTTTTCCATCTGTGCCTACCGGCTGAGGATAGTTGGTTCCGTAAGGGTTAGGACCACTGTTCATCAGTCTTTTTACTAAGTTGGCAGAGGCTGCGGCAGCTGCTGCCTCAGGTGTTGGATAGTTCTTTTTGTCTTTGGCATATTGATTGCGCATTGCTTCCCAATACAGCTCAAAATAATCATTTGTACCTACCCTGTCATAGTCTCTGATAGCCCGGTTGGAGCCTCCGAACGTAGCTTTAAGATTTACGCTTGTTTTTGAGTCTGTTTTACCTTGTTTGGTAGTAATAATGATGACACCATTGGCACCACGCGAACCATACAGAGCAGCAGATGCAGCATCTTTCAATACGGTCATAGATGCAATGTCTTCAGGATTAATGGCATTAATACTACCGTCGTAAGGAACTCCGTCTACTACATATAGCGGAGAACTTGATGCATTGATAGAACCAATACCACGGATACGGATATCGGCATCAGTACCGGGCTGTCCACTGGTTGCACTGGCCTGCAATCCGGCTACTGTACCCTCTAATGCCTTTGATATACTGGATGTTTGCAGTTTAGCGATGTCTTCTCCTTTTACAGTGGCTGCAGCACCTGTAAAACTGTATTTCTTGGCGGTTGCATAGGCTACAACCATTACCTCATCCAGTTCTTTGCTATCACTCTCTAATGCCACATTGATTACTTGTTTGTTGTTGACTGCGATTTCAATTGTTTTCATTCCTACAAAACTAAAAACCAATGTTCCGTTAGAAGGAACCTGAATAGAGTACTTACCGTCAATATCGGTAATAGTTCCGGTGGTGGTACCTTTCAATAAGACAGAAACTCCTGGCATGGGTTCTCCATCTGCTGTTGCAATACCTGTTACGTGTAAATCTCTCAGTGTTTCAGCATGGAGTATTCCTACTGAACAAATGAGCAAGAACGCTGTCAGAAAGCGTAAATAGATTCTCATAATTAGTAATGTTGTTTTAGGATTAATAATAAAAAAGAAATATAAAGTTTAGTATCTGTTTGAAATTTATTTTATTGACCGCAGAGGTAGGGAGTATTTTTATCCTGTAGTATTGTTGATTCTCCTGTTATATTGTTTCTCTGTGTGCAAATCATTTATTTCTAAACAGATTATTAATATTAATTATAGTGAAAGCGGTGCAAAGATATAATATATATAATAATAATTAATAAAGTCTGAAGGTTTTTATTAGCAGGAAGTCTGAATATCTTCTATTTTTGTATATTTATTGGCGTTTTATTAATGTATTTCAGAGCATGAAGAAATGAAAAAGCTGTTTTTCTTTGATTTTATGCTAGTTTGTGATATTTAAGATAAAAGCAGAATTGTTGGAAGATGTTATTTGAGATTTATTGAATACAGAGTTAGAGCCTGTTTAAATTTTGCTCAGCATTAGCTTCGCTCAAAACATCTTCTATTATTAAATCTAATGTATAGTCTTTTAAGAGGAAAATTTAAACAGGCTCTTAGATTGTTCTATTTTATTGTAGCTATTAATGTTTTGTGTATCAGTAATTCATTCGTTTGTTATTCAGAACGTTTATAAAGCAAACGGGGAGGTTAGACTGCCATTATTTTCAATGTAGCTGAAGATAATAAATGTGATGATCTGATTTTGTATTCATTCAACAAAATCAGGTTACGACCATTGCTTAGTATGTTCAGGAAGAGCTTTGAGACGATTCTTATTCTAATTTTTGATGAAATGACAGATATTTATGGGGGGAGTGGATCAGTAGTTATTTTACTTTTATATGATCGAATCCTTCTCCATAGACTCCGATAACGGCACTTTGTGAGACAAAAGCGTTTGGATCAATGTCCTTGATGATTCGGAATATGATGGTTGATTCTCTCTTTTTGGCCAGAATAAACATCATCTTTTGTTCTTTTCCTGTATAAAAGCCGGTAGCATTGATTATAGTTACCCCACGATGTGGATATTCGTTGATTTGTCTTCCTATCTCTTCGTATTTGGTGGAGATAATAAAGAACTGAACAGATTGTCGTGCACTGTTTACCACCTGATCCAGCACAAAACTGCAAACATAGAGGGTTACATATCCATAAACGACTTTTTCCCAGTCCTTCAGGATAAAGTAGCTGGATGAGATAATGATGAGGTCACAGATGAGCATAACTCTTCCCAATGTGATGTCCCGGTATTTATTGATAACGGCAGCAATAATATCGGTTCCTCCGGTACTTCCGTTAGCAGAAAAGGCAATGCCAATACCACTGCCACAGAAGGAAGCGCCCAGCACGCAAGCCATGAAGGGTTGATCGTGCAACAGAGTTACTCCTGCTGTTACTTTTTGAATGAGTGAAAGGAAAAGGGTGAGTGTCAGTACACCGAATATCGTTTTCAGGCTAAATTTGAATCCCAATACTTTGAGAGACAGCATTAATAAAATTGCATTGATGGCAAAGTATGTATATTGTACCGGAAATCCGGTAGCAAAGTAGACGATGGAGGCGATACCGGGTACTCCTCCGGTAGTGATATCATTGGGAAGTAAAAAAAGGGTCCAGCCGATTCCGTAGAGAATCATTCCTAAAGCTATCATAAGGTAGTCTCTTGCTTCTCTGGTTACAGTCTGTCCTGAGGGTTTTGATAGTATTGTTTTCATTAATATAGCCTTTGTATTTGTCCGTAATTTGTTTTTTATCCGTTTCTTTATTGTATGTGCTATAAGGACACACTGCTATGTGATAACCCTTTATATGAATAATTGACTTTATTGTATTTTAACAGTCTGTACATCCCTACATAATAAGAGTGCACACCTTTGTAATGTAAAGGTGCACACTCTTCCAATTATAACTTTAGGTTTGCTTTTTTATTGTAAACCTGCATATTATTGTTACTGATCTTTTTTCTGAAAGAAGATTCTCTAAAATACTTCTCTTATGTGTTTGTAATTTGAATTGATTGTATCAATTACCTCTTGTGAGCGTCCGTTAATCAATAGTTTGTACATGGATTGTGCAAAACCTACCATTTGTCCTATTTCAATTTTAGGAGGCATAGCCAGCGCATTCGGATCAGTCATGATATTAACCAGAACAGGACCGTCTATTTCGAAGGCATTGTATAGGGTAGTGAGCACCTTGTCAGGATCTGATACATTAAATCCGGTCATTCCCATTGCTTCTGCTACTTGTGCAAAATCCGGATTGAGCATGTTGGTTTGCCAGTCCGGCAATCCGTCTACTTCCATTTCGAGCTTCACCATGCCTAAGGAGCGATTATTGAATACGATGATTTTTATCGGAAGCTTATATTGTACAACGGTTTCCAAGTCGCCGAGTGTCATGGACAATCCTCCGTCACCACAGAGTGCAATAACTTGCTGGTCGGGGCGAGCCAGTGCTGCACCGATGGCTTGTGGCAATGCGTTTGCCATTGAACCGTGATTGAAAGAACCGAGCATATGGCGTCTCTCTGTTGCTTGTAAATAGCGGGCACCCCATACGCAGGTCATTCCCGTATCGACGGTGAAGATGGCATCATCAGAAGCTAACTTGTCTATTTCGGACATGACGTACTCCGGGTGAATCAGATTTTCTTTTCCTCTGTCTTCGGTGTAAGCAATCAGGTCTTTTTTCACACCTTCATAACGTTTCAGTTGCTTTAACAGGAATGAGTCGTCCTTTTTCTGTTGTAACATCGGCAGAAGTGCTTGTAGTGTCGATTTTACGTCTCCGCATAAACCGATGTCTACTTTGGCACGGCGTCCCAACCTTTCAGCTTTTATATCTATCTGAGCTATTTTTATATCATCGGGCAAGAAAGTAGAATAGGGGAAATCTGTTCCTAACATAACTAGTACTTCTGCTTCATGCATGCTGTAGTAACCCGAAGGCATTCCTAAAAGTCCGGTCATACCCACTTCATAAGGATTATCATATTGTACTTCCATTTTTCCTTTAAAGGTATAGGCAACCGGGGCATTGAGCCTTTCGGATAATTGGATAACTTCGTCGTGAGCCCCTCTGCAACCAATACCGCAAAATAATGTGATACGTTTGTAGTGATTCAGCATTGCTGCCAGTTGTATTAAGTCTTCTTCTGCAGGACAAACCGAAGAATCTTTTGGATAAATATGAACGGAAGAATCTACATTAACTGCCGATTTTTTTGCCAGGTCACCTGGGAGCCCTATTACGGAAACTCCTTTGCGGGTAGTTGCGGTTTGTAGAGCGGATTGCAACATACGGGGGAATTGTTGAGGAGTTGTTGCCACTTCATTGTAATAACTGCAATCGCTGAACAATTTGATTGTATTTGTTTCCTGAAAATATTCTGTTCCGAATTCTCCGGTAGGAATAGTGGAGGCAATAGCCAGAACCGGTGCACCTGAGCGTTGAGCATCATAAAGTCCGTTTATCAGATGAACATGTCCGGGACCACTACTTCCAGCACAACATCCTGGTAGTCCGGTTAGTTGTGCTTCTGCACCGGCTGCATAAGCACCTGTTTCTTCGTGGCGGACATGTATCCATTTCATTTCTTCGTTTTGCCTTACGGCTTCATTTACTTCGTTTAAGCTATCGCCTGTGACTGCGTAAATACGCTTAACACCTGCTTCAATCAATGTCTCTACAAGTTGATTTGCTACCTTCTTTGCCATATTTGTTATTCAGTTATAGGTTAATGTAATAATGAAATAACATATTGTAATGGAAAAAGGTTGTACGTTTAACGTATACTAATGACAGTAATGTATTGTACTATAAGATGATATTTGTGTTAAAAATGCCTTGTGTAATGGATTTTTAATACTCTTGCAATAACTATATTTGTGCTGATTTGTTAACTTTAAAGCATAAATGGTAACCGATTGTATTTTAACCTCTAAATAACTGTATTAAATGGATAAAATGGAAATAGGCTTGAATGCCGGGAAAGTTTGGCAGTTGCTTTGCAACAATGAAAAGTGGAGCTATGGTAGCCTTAAAAGGAAATCCGGGCTAAAAGACAAAGAGTTGGGAGCGGCTATTGGCTGGCTGGCCAGAGAAGATAAAATCGAGTTTGAACAGCAGGAAGAAGAACTTTACATTTACCTTTGTGTGAATGTGTATATCGGATAGTTGGACATAAGAGGGTATGTCAAAAGTAGTATTAGCTACCAATAAAACGCAGATTAACGCTAATTTGCGCAAGGATAAAATTGCATCTGCGCCAATTTGCGTTAATCTGTGTTTCTAAAGTCACGCATTGATATTTTTATCAGGCTTTTGACATAGCTTATATCAGCTTGTTTATTGGTCTTTAGTTTTTTTACTGATTTTGTTTTCAATAAGGAAAGCAGTGATAAGTCCTGCTCCTCCGAATAGCAATACGCTGGCACCATAAATGATGCTGGTCATTTGGCGTACATTCCAACTGATATCTTCCATAAATACATAGCGGGGAATAGAGACTGCACAGATAATGAAACCTATTAACAGTCCTAATCCTATACCGAGCATCAGGCATCCTCCTTTTAGTGCACTAAAAGACCGGTTGTGACTGTAGTCTGGCAAAGAAAATTTTCCATTTAAGTCCGTGGTTGTAATTTTGTCACTTAGCTTTTCAATAATCGCCATTCGTTCGCGTCTGCAAACAAAGAGTTCAAACAATTTATAAATTCCCAGTGTGATAATTCCCATAATAAGCGGAACCATAATAAAATCCATCATAATTGTATGTTTTTAAATGAATAATTTCGTTCTTTGTACTGTTTGACGCAGAAGAAAGAAAAAGGTTACAATCAGTAGTAAGTAGACAGTAGCTGGTAGTTGGTAATTAGAATTCTTTTGGAATGGCAAGGCCAATATGCTGCATAGATTCTTACTACTATCTACTTACTACTGTCTACTTACTACTGATTGTAACCTTTTCCTTCCCCCTGCGTCTAATGGATATCATGGTACAGAACGAAGAAGCACAATACATCGCACGAATCCTGAATGGAGAAACAGAATGCTTTTCTGTCTTTCTCGATCGCTACGGTCGTCCTCTTTATTCATTGATTGTGCAGATTGTAGGTTGTTCCGAAGATGCTGAAGAACTGGTGCAAGATGTGTTTCTAAAGGCTTTTAAGAATCTGAGTGGATATAAAGGAGATTGTATTTTCTCTACCTGGCTGTATCGGATAGCTTACAATACAGCTATATCGGCTGTCCGTAAAAAGAAGCATGAATTTCTTTATATAGAGGAGAATGCCATTAATAATGTACCGGATGAAAAAGTGGCAACTTTGTTTGAACCAACAGATGATGAAGAGCGTATTTCCCGTTTGGTACATGCTGTTGATTTGTTGAGTGTAGAGGAAAAAGCGTTAATAACTCTTTTCTATTATGAAGAGAAATCGATAGAAGAGGTTGGAGGAATATTAAAATTAACCGTTGCCAATGTCAAAGTGAGATTACACCGTGTTCGGAAGAAGTTATATTTACTAATGAATGAAGGTTGATTATGGATGTGAATGGAAATAATACTATTAAGAAAGCTTTGGAACGGAGGCAAACGACTGGACTTCCTTCCAATTTTTCCTTCCGTATGATGGAACAAGTACGGGCTGAGGCTCTGAAAATGGAAAGACGAAGAAAACGGATCACTGTTTTTTCTTTGAGTATTGCCGTTACTGTATTGATAGTATTGGTAGTGTATTGTTTGTTTTTCTATTTAGACTTTAGTGTGGTTGATTTTATGCCTCGTTGGAAGCCATCAGGAGCATCCTCCTCACTTTTAGGATTTTACAGCTACATCGCTCTACTATCTTTGGGACTGTTGGGAGCTGATTATTGGATTAGAAAAAAGAAGAAGTCAGCCTATAATAAATAAGTATAAGTAATACATCACAATTAAATGATTATTTAGCGGGTTATTATTGAAACGCAGATTAACGCGGATGAACGCAGATTTTCTGTAAGGGATATTATTTTCAAGCATAACGCAGCAACCTAATTTGCGAAAATCTGCGTTCATTTGCGTTTCAATAAATTCGTATTTATAGAGTATACTAATTTAGAATCAGTACTTATAAAAGAATAATGATTATGAATAAATTTTTTGCAAACTGGGATTTGGATCAACTTTTAGAGAATATCAAAGATATGGGTAAAAGTCTTGGCCGCACTTCAATGCGTCCGGTATTGTCTCTTTACTATGTGCTGAGGAGTCCGGAAACGCCACTGTCGGATAAACTTTTGATTGCTTCTGCTCTTTCTTATTTAGTTTTACCTATTGATTTGATATCTACAAGGCGGTGGCCGGTGATCGGGTGGGTAGATGAAATGGCAGCTGTAATGATAGCATATAAGAAAGTAAAAAGACACATTACCCCTGAAATAGAGTCCAAAGTGGATAATATATTGGAGAAATGGTTTCCGGCTTTAAAATATGAATTAATATCTTAACCTGCCTTGCTTTAACATTGTTAACGGGTTTTTGAACTATTACTTTTTATCTGCATAAGAGTACGTATTTTTCATATCAGAAAGTACGTACTCTTTTTATATAAAAATACGTATTTAATACATAGTTAAGTACGTATTTTGGCTTACCATATTATACAGGCTTGACAGGCTGAACTATTCTTTGTTAAGCCATCGTTTTTCTTTTATCACTCTCCTATGTTATTGCACGATTCTCCGGAATATTTTAATTGTTAAAAATCGATCTGTTTACTACCCTGTTTTCTTATATTCCTGTCTTATTATAAATGCGTTAAAACTTTGAATAAACTATAGTCAATTATGAAAAACCATCACGTGAGCAGAAAATCAAAGGTGTTTTCTGTCTGTTTTTTCTTGGTAATAATAGGTTTGTGGAGTACTAATATTGAAGCACAGGAGCAATATGCCTATAAGTATAATGTTACTTCCAATGGAGAAGATACGCTTTATTACCGATGTTTACAACCGGATAATCTTTGCTCCGGAAAGAAATACCCTTTGGTTTTGTTTTTACATGGTGCGGGAGAACGTGGAAATGACAACGAAACTCAACTAAAACATGGTTCAGGATTATTTCTCAATCCGGTAAATAGAGAAAAGTTTCCGGCTTTTGTAATATTTCCGCAATGTCCTAAAAAAAACTTTGGTCCTTTTATTGCTGAACCCTCTAACTTTGATGGAAGTAGTTTTCCGGAAACATTCGAGATGAGCCCTTTTATTATTCAGGTGAAAAACTTATTGGATGATTATATGAATAAGCCTGAAGTTGATAAAAGCAGGATATACATTATTGGTTTGTCGATGGGAGGAATGGGTGTCTACGATATGGTATGCCGTTTTCCGGATCTTTTTGCAGCGGCTGTTTCTATTTGCGGATCTGTGAATGTACAGCGGTTACCAAAAGCAAAGGAAGTCTGTTTTCGGATATTTCACGGAGAAAAGGATACGGCTGTGCCTGTAGAGTGTTCCAGGCAAGCTTATGAAGTATTAAAAAGATGCGGTGCTAAAGTCGAATATATTGAATTCTATGGATGTGATCATCTTTCCTGGAATCCGGCTTTTAATTTTCCTGATTTTATGGATTGGCTATTTGAGCAGCAGAAGTAAATTATGAGTTTTTGTGAATAGTACAAATGTTTTTATTTATCTTTGAAGTACAACAATCAAATCTTTTACTTAATTTGGCTAAAATGATGAGCCGATCTGGGAATTAACTATGGCTATTACACTAAAAGATGCCGTTATTATCACTGATAATAATGTCATAGAGCATTTGAAAAAGGGAAATGAGTGTGCTTTCCGTTTTATTTTCGATAAATATTATGATTACCTGTGCTTGATTGCGGATAGTTATCTGAGGGATAGTTTTATATCGGAAACGATAGTAGGAGAAATCATTTATAATTTGTGGGAAATAAAAGAGAGTGTGGATATTAAATATTCACTGCGGTCGTATCTGGTGCGAAGCGTGAAAAACCGCTGTATCAACTATCTTCAGCAGGAATATGTGCAACGGGAGGTCAGTATTAATCAATATGAAGATAAAGCGGCTATCGAAGAGCTGTTTTTTATCGAAAGCAAACATCCGTTGGAGAGTTTGCTTGAACAGGAACTGGAAAATAAAATAAATGAGGTGATAAATAGCTTGTCCCCCGAGTGTCGGCAGGTATTCCGGATGAGCCGTTTTGATAATATGAAGTATGAGGAGATAGCAAGTATGTTGAATATCTCTGTTAATACAGTAAAGTATCATATGAAAAATGCGTTGATGAAGTTAAGGGCAGAATTAAAGGATTATGTGATATCAATTCTTGTGTTATTAACGATCATTTAATAATTTTGAAACAAAATAGGATTATCAGACTACACAAAAACACGAGATACTTGTCTTAGTTATAGATTATGGAGAAACATATAACAAATATAGATAGCTTAATACTCTCTTTTCTGGAGAGGACCATTTCTTCCGAAGAATTACAGGCTTTGAGGAAATGGGTAAAGGAGTCTGCCGAAAATGAAACCTATTTCCGGCAGTTTGAAGAGTCATGGTTAGTTTCTGCCGGTTCTGCAGAGAAATCCCGTTTTCATAAAGAACAGGCTTACCAAAACTTCGTGGCCCGCATTAATAGTACTGACAAGAAAATAAAGAACAGGACTTTTCCTCTTCGTAAGGTGTTTTACTATGCAGCCTGCGTGCTCTTTATTTTCATGGCAGGAATTGGAACGCAATACTTATTTGAACGCTTTCAGGATAAAGAGCTTCTGACTTATTCTTTGGAAGCTCCCCGAAAAGCAAAGGTGAAGATGAGTTTGCCGGACGGAAGTTTGGTATGGTTGAATGCGGCATCTACTTTGTGTTATAACAACGAGTTTGGAGTAAGTAACCGTGATTTGACTTTGCAAGGCGAGGGATATTTTGAAATCAGTAAGAATCCTGAATTACCTTTGATTGTAACTTCGGGCAATGTAAAGGTGCGAGTGCTGGGTACTAAATTTAATGTACAGAACTATCAGGATGATGATGAGATTCGCGTGGCACTTCTGGAGGGTTCTATTGATTTTTCCGATAGTAGATATGATAAGTCTATTGTGATGAAACCCAACCAGCTGATAACTTGCAATAAAAGAACCGGAGTGCTGACTTTGAAGGATATCAATGCAGAATATGCTAATTCATGGATTTATGATGATGTTTTCTTTAATGAAGAGAAGTTGGGTACTATTGCTAAAGTTTTAGAGAGAGCTTTTGATGTTACTATTCATTTTGAAAATGATGATTTGAAGAACTTGATATTCTATGGAGACATCACGATAGAAGCTGATAATATAGTACAGATTATGGACATTATGGCAGCTACGAATAAGTTCAATTATCGTTATGATATGGATAAAAAGGAGATTCGTATTTATCATTAGTATTTCTTTCTTTTTCTGATTCTGTTCACCACAGAGTCGCACAGAGTTACACAGAGTTTTAAATCTCTGATGAAACGCGGATGAACGCAGATTAAAAGACTGTAGTTCTTTATCATCTATTTGTTTTTCTTTGCGAAAATCTGCGTTCATCCTGCGTTTCAATAAACCATCGCCTGTCGCACCTCCCCGTGCGGGAAGCACAAAATACAATTCACATGAAAGAGCAGCGCAAATGTTTCGTTTTTTACTGCATTGTTTTTGTATTCATAATTCAGCCTTTATCTCTTGTTGCTAAAGATTATCTGACGCTGGGTAGTGAACAACAAGGGTGGAGAGTACTCATTCATCCCGAAAGTGGAGTTATTCATCAATATCAGCAGCAAATAGGGAATGTATGGGAAATAATTCCTTTCAGAGAGGATACGTTGGCCGGTCCGGCCTGGAAAGGCATACGGCTGTCTCCATCCTCTGGTCAGCCCGGCACTTTTGAAGCAGAAACAGGAGCTATTCATTATGCACTCCGTTATCGTCCTGCAGCAGATCATTTGATTGTAGAGTGTATACTCTCCAATCGGGGAAAAGAAATCTTTGAACCGGAATATTCCCGTCTTTTTATTGGAATAGACTCAGAGATGAAAACATTTCCGGAGTGGGACACTAAGTTCTTTCCTACTTTACTACGGTGTGAGAAAGATTTTACCTGGGGATATTTCATGTCTCCGAGGCAGGTTATTATGGGAATTGGTATAGAAGAGCCAGTTGCTTCCTATGCATTGAATTATGTATATGAAGGTTTGTTGGAGTGGAAATGGGGACATCAGATAAAAACTGCAAGTCTGGACTTGCTGCATTGTTTGCCTTTACCGGAACGACATCCGCAGAACAAAATCTTGCTGAAACCTGGCGAGACTAAAAAATGGATACTCCATTTGGGAGGTATCGGTCAGCTGTCCGAAGTGAAAGAAACCTTGTCTCAATGGATACAAGCCCCGATGATTGAGTGTGACAAATACACGATCAGCGGAAAAGAGAAGAGTCGTCTGTATATTCACAGCCGGTATCCTTTGAAAAGTCTTATTGTAAAAGCTCCGGATGCTGCATTAACCGAATTATCCGTTGATAAGGTTTCTGAATACTTATATACAGCCAGTTTCGTACCTTCTGCTCAAAAAGGAGTTTATCAGATCAAGGCCACAACCACAAACAGGAAAACTGCAGAAGCGAGTATTTATGTACGCAACCCCTGGTCATGGTACATGAAAAATGCCCGTGACTTTGTTGCGCAGAATCCGCCTTTGTTCTCCAATGGTTGCGAAGCTTTCTATGGCTACTATACTGCTTTTCTTGCCGCCCGGCATTTTCCGGATACTTCTAAAGATAAGGGACTTGAAGAACGGTTCAATCGTACACTTCCGTTTTTTATAGATACTCTGACCTGGATTCCGAAGAAAGAAGCAGCACCGGACCGGGTGCAAAACTTCTCTTCGCTGATTGGTATGCTTGTTGATTTATGGGAGGCAACAGGAGAGATTAGTTATCTGGAGAAAGCGGCTCATATTGGTGATTATCTTTGTTCGGAGAAGGTTCAGTCCGCGGATGGTGCCTATCGTTCTAAAGGAACACATTATACAGCTGTAATTTATCCTGCAAAATCCATGCTCGAGTTGGTTACAGCCGAAAAGAACTTTATGGGGCTTCCCCAATGGAAAGAACGCTACGAAAGGCATCAAAAGTCGGCTTACAGAGCAATCGACGATCTGTTGTTGCGTCTGGACGATATTCAGACAGAAGGAGATATGACTTTTGAAGATGGGATGATAACTTGTAGTGCTTTACAATTGGCTTTGCGCGGTTTATCTGAAGAGGATTCTGGCAAACGTCAGCAGTATACGTCGGCAGCAGTTTATTTGATGGACAAACACCAGTGTCTGGAGCAGTTACTCATTCCTGATTGCCGCATGCGGGGTGGGACGCTTCGTTATTGGGAAGCGCTCGATGTCTATTTCGTTCCCAATCAGATTATGAATTCTCCCCATGGCTGGACGGCCTGGAAAATTTATGCCTCTTATTACCTTTATTTATTGACAGGGAAAGTACATTATCTTACTGATTTTATGGATACGTTAGGAGCATGTGCTCAGATTATGGACTTGAATGGACATTTACGCTGGGGATTTGTTCCCGATCCTTATATAAAAGGGATGGTTTGTGTGGAACGGAGTGACAAACGGCATGACTGGCATCCGGTAGATTCTATTGTTGGAGAGCAATATCTGGATATGATCAGTCCCTGGTTACGCCCCGATGACGAGAACTCTGTTTGTGCTTTTGGCGAACGGGGTGGTTCGGGAGATAATACAGTACAGGAAATTTTTAAAGTAATGGAGGAGTGTACTCTGACTTCTGCCTATGTAGTAATAGATGAAACGGGTAGGATACAAAGTTGGAATTGTTCGGCGGGGTATGAAAACGGAGTTCTTCGTATTGTTCCCGATGAAGATTTGATTAACGCTATTCATCTTAATTCATTCCGTAAGATAGAGGTGGAAACCAGTCTGGCAGGAAAACGCATCCGTAAAAGTTGTTTGCCCGGCATGAGATGGGTAAGAGATGAGCTTTAATTCAATATTTGTTCTCTTAGAGATACTTTTCTTTTATTCCTGAACCTCCTTTTTCTTATCGGTGAGGAACGATGTACGAGATGTACATGTCATACAGTACGAGATGTACATGTGGAGCAGTACGACATGTGCATCTCGTACTGCTTTACATGTACATGTTTTACATCGTTCCTCACTGGCCTTCGATCGGTTTCGTTAGGACTTCCGGTGGGTTTTATTCTATTGAAATATATTTTAAAAAAAGTCGGTTTTCAGACTACACAATTTCTTCCCGTACCTGTCTCTTATATAAACCGGAATACTTCGATCTATGTATACTATGTTTTGAGATTCCTGCTTTATTGTTTTTTCCGTATTAATCTTATTTAATCCTTATGATGAAAAAAAAATTAGGACTATTTACATTGCTGCTGTTTTGCTGGTGTACCCTGATCCAGGCACAGAATGTATCGCTTAACCTAAAGAATGTGACGGTTAAGGAAGCGCTTGAAGCCGTAAGAAAACAGACCGGTAAGTCTTTTTTCTTTAATGTAAATGACGTCAATATGAATCAGCGTATCACGATGAATATCAAAGACGAATCTCTGGATAAAGCTCTTACCCTCATACTCGAAGGGCAACAACTGAATTATGAAATAAGAGACAATCATATTGTTCTTTCCAAACTACAGGAAAAGGCGCAAGTTGGCAAAGAGCTTGCCGTAAACGGAAAAGTTACAGATGTCGCCGGAGAGTTACTGATTGGTGTGAATGTAGCCGTAGATGGGGTAGGGGTAGGAATCACCGATATTGATGGTAATTACTATATGAAAGTACCGGTGGGGAGTACGCTTACTTTTACGTATGTTGGCTATAAACCCCTCTCTGTGAAAGTGAAGGATAAGACTACCATTAATATAAGAATGGAGGAAGATAATAATGCGCTGGACGAGGTAGTGGTAATCGGTTACGGTACACAGAAGAAGGCAAACCTGACTGGAGCCGTGGGATATACGGATGCCAAAGCGATAGAAAACCGTCCGGTGGCTACTCTGGGACAGGCTATTCAAGGTACAATCCCTAACTTGAATATATCTTTTGGTTCCGGAAAACCGGGAGAAGCCACCAATATGAATATTCGTGGTTTTGCTTCTATCAATGAAGAGTCTAAGCCGTTGATATTGATAGATGGTATCGAGGGAAGCATCGATAATCTGAACCCGCGCGATGTGGAGTCCATTTCTGTATTGAAAGATGCCTCTTCTTCGGCCATATACGGAGCCAGAGCGCCTTTTGGTGTAATATTAGTTACTACCAAGAAGGGGAAAAGCGGAAAGATGCAGATCAATTATAACGGGCGTTTCAGTTTCTCGACCGAGACAACAAATACTGACTTTATTACGACCGGATATGATGCGGCTAAATTGGTGGACGGCTTCATGCGTTCGTACAACGGAAGTTCTTATACCCGTTATACCGAAGATGATTACAAAGAACTTGAAGCCCGGCGGTATGATAAAACAGAGAACCCCGAACGTCCGTGGACAGTGGTACAAAACCGTACGGGAGAAGATACGTATATGTATTATGCCAATTTTGACTGGTATAATTACCTGATAGATTCCAGTCGGCCAACCTGGGATAATAATGTGAGTATATCCGGTGGTACTGATAAGATAAATTATCTGGTAAGCGGGAACTTCAATACGCAGACCGGTATCTATGCACAGAATCCGGATAAATATAAAACCGGTAATCTCAGGGCGCGTCTCAATGCAGAGGTAAAACCGTGGCTGTCTCTTAACTTTGCCACAAGTTTCTTCTCATCTAAATATTCGGCTCCGGGATTGGGACACGGGAACAATCTGCCCAACTATACTTTCCATGCAATGCCGTTCCTGATGCCGTATAATCCGGACGGAACCCATGTATTCAGCAACCCGGTCATTTCGGAGCAACCCACTGACGGGGTACATATAATGACTGCCGATGGTAATTCTAAATCTGTGGAGGACAAGAAGCAGATAACCTATACGGTGGGTGCAACATTTAAATTGTATAAAGGGCTGTCTCTCAATACAAATTATAGCTTTAAATATAATACGGTTGATTATATGGAGCGTACGGCAAAGTCGCAATATTCTCAACATCCGGGAGTATCGGAAGATGCCGGTGGTTCATTATTTAAGAATAAGTTGCGGCAACTGAACGAAAGAACTTATTATCACAGTGTGGATGCTTATTTAAGCTATGACCAGTCTTTTGGCGGACACAATCTGCGTGCAGTAGCCGGTTTCAACTATGAACAGAGCGCTTATAAAAGAATTTACGGAACCAAACTGAACATACAGTCGAACAACCTGAACGACTTTAACCTGGGAGATATTGGTAAGGATGTCACTTTGGAAGGAGGACAGGATGAATGGGCTCTATTGGGCTATTTCGGACGTTTGGGTTATGACTGGAAAGGCAAATACCTGGCTGAGGTAAACGTTCGTTGGGATGCCTCTTCCCGTTTTCCGAAAGATCAGCGTGCCGGTATTTTCCCTTCTTTCTCGGCAGGATGGCGCATCAGTGAGGAGAAATTTTTTGAACCGGTTCGTAATGTTGTTTCTAATCTGAAAGTGAGAGGTTCGATCGGTGCATTGGGAAATCAGGCGGTTAAGGATTGTTATCTTTATCTGCAAAAATTAAGTATGGTGCAGTTTGATGGTTACCTTATCGATGGCGAGAAACTGACTTATGCAGAAGTTAGCCCTCCACCTACCGCAGGTAATCTTACATGGGAGACCATAATACACAAGAATTTGGGTATTGACTTGGGATTCTTTGATAACCGGTTGACTTACAGTGCGGATGTCTTTATTCGGGATACACGGGATATGCTCATACCGGGTAAAGTGTTGCCGGGTGTATATGGAGCAACCCAACCACGTGAAAATGCAGCGGACTTACGTACCAAGGGATTTGAAATGACTCTGGCCTGGAATGATAGTTTCACTCTTCTGGATAAGCCGTTTAGTTATAATCTGTCACTGAGTCTGGCAGACAGCCGTTCACATATCACGAAGTATGACAATCCTTTGAAAGAGTTCAGTAAATCCAGTTACTATGTAGGGATGGAAATTGGTGAGATATGGGGTTATCACGTATCAGGCCTGTTTAAAACAGATGAAGAGGCGAAAGCCTATCAGGAAGCCATAGATCATAGTTATGTTTGTAAAAATATCCTTGAAACGGCTATTGGAGAGAATAAAGGTCTGAAAGCAGGTGATATGATTTTTGAAGACCTTGACGGCAGCGGAAGGATAGATGATGGAAAGAAAACAGCAGATGACCGTGGAGATATGCGTATTATCGGTAATTCGAGACCGCGCTATACCTATAGTGGTAACCTCGGGTTTACCTGGTCCGGCATTGACTGTTCGGCCTTCTTCCAGGGAGTAGGACGTCAGAACCGTTATCCGGGAGGGAATGCAATGCTTTTCTGGGGAGGATTTGCCCGTCCTTATGCTTCATTCACTCCGGTTGACCTGCCTGATAATATCTGGTCGGAAGAGAATCCTGATGCTTATTTTCCGAGAATGCGCGGATATGCAGCACAAGGTGACCGTTCACTGGCAAAGGTGAATGACCGTTACTTACAGAATCTGGCTTATTGCCGTCTGAAAAACTTCACAATCGGTTATACGATACCACGTGCGTGGACTGCTAAAGTAGGAATGGACCGGGTGAGATTTTATTTTAGCGGAGATAATCTGTTGACATGGACGAAGCTAAAGACTGATTATGTAGATCCTGAACAGTTCTCTGCCGATGCTGATGCGCGTGTATATCCTTATGCCAAAACATTCTCGTTTGGTTTGGATGTAACCTTTTAATTAACCTCTAAAAGATAAGAAGATGAAAAAAAATAAATATATATATGCTTTTCTCCTGTTGTTCGGAGCAACAAGTTGTGCAGATATGCTGGACCGCTTTCCACTCGATGCTTTAGCGCCAGAGACCTATTATAATGATGAACAGGAACTGAGGAGTGCAACGAATAATTTTTATGGGTTGTTTCCGGGAGCTCCTTCCGGTTATGGTGAAAGTGAAGATGTAGTGTGCATATTCACTCTTCCGGAAGCGGTGGTAGGGTCGCGTACCATTCCTACTTCCGGAGGTGGATGGGATTGGGGATATCTGCGTAACATCAATTTCTACCTGGCGCATTCCCATCGTTGTCCGGATACGGCCATACGGGAAAGATATGATGGCATTGCCCGCTTTTTCAGAGCTTATTTCTATTTTGAAAAAGTAAAGCGTTTCGGGGATGTGCCCTGGCATGAGAAGGCAATGGCCTCGGATGATACCGATCTGACAAAACCACGTGATTCCAGAGTATTTGTTGTAGAAAAGATATTGGAGGATATTGATTATGCTATTGCACATATATCCGATAAGGCTGAGTTGTATAGAGTGACCAAATGGACAGCAATGGCTTTGAAGTCGAGAATTTGTCTCTTTGAAGGTACTTATCGCAAATATCATGGTATACCCGGTTATGAGGCACTTTTGGATCAATGTATCGCTGTATCGGAAGAGTTTATCACAAGTAGTCCTTATTCCATTTATAAAGGAGGTGAAAAACCATATCGCGATTTATTTTCTTCGATGAATGCCATTGCGCAGGAGGTTATTCTGGCAAGAGACTATGATTTGGGTAAAGCTGTTGTCCATGAAGCTAATTATAATACGATGGCATCTACCTACGGACGTCCCGGAATGAATAAGAAAGTGGTGAATAGCTATCTGATGACTGATGGAAGTCGTTTTACTGATAAAGCCGGATATGAAACGATGCAGTATTATGATGAAATGCAGAACCGCGATCCACGTTTGACACAGACCGTGGTAGGACCCGGATATACCCGTATTAATAGTACTACGGTAGAGTCACCCAACTTTAACTCCTCTACTACCGGCTATCAGATTATAAAATGGGTGACCGATGCCAGTGGAGACGGATACATGAAATCTTCAAACGATTATATCCTGTTCAGGGCAGCAGAAGTTTATCTCAATTTTGCTGAAGCAAAAGCCGAAAGAGGTACACTGACTCAGAATGATCTGAATATTTCGGTTAAAAAGATTCGTGACCGGGTGGGAATGCCTAATATAGATATGGCGGCAGCTAATGCCAATCCGGATCCTTATCTCAGTAATGTGGAAACAGGATATGCAAATGTAACCGGAGCGAATAAGGGAGTAATCCTTGAAATACGACGTGAACGTACGGTTGAACTTATTCTTGAAGGCTTTCGCTACTATGATGTGATGAGGTGGAAAGAAGGTAAAATCTTTGAGCAACCTTATCTGGGCATGTATTTCCCCGGATTGAACCAGGGAGAAGGGGAGAACCGCTTCGATGTATTCGACATGAATGACGGTACTCTGCTGGATAAAGACAAAGTGGATATCTGTATTTATACCGGAAAGAAACCCTCGGGAGCAGCTGTGAAAAACATTCGTAAGTTCTATAAACTGGGTGATGAGTTCCGTTTTACAGACGGATTGAAAGGAAATATTATAGTACACGATGTAAAGGATGAACCTCGTAAATGGAGGGAGGACAGGGATTATTTATATCCTATACCCACTCAGGAAAGAGTACTGAGTAATGGAAACATAACACAGAATCCGAACTGGGAAGACGGACTCAGCTTTTAAATAAAAAAGGGGGGCCGTTCAAAAAGCCCCCACATCTAAATATGAAATAATTGTTTAACACTTAATTATTTGACTTATGAAAAGTATTACTTTGATTGGAAAGCGGGTATTTGCTATTGCTACATTTGCCTGGTGTGCTACAACTGTATTTGCACAGGAACAAATCTGGAATTTCAATGCGGAAGAAGTTGCTGATTATGCCGCATTCTTTAAACAACCTTCTGCTATTGAAGGAAAATGCAACGCAGAAGCAATGGGGATTGATATTAATCGGGAAGGCTTTTCCTGGAGTGATATGAATACCTGGAAAAATACAGAGGGGAATATCTGGAGATCTTATTCTGCTACCTATGCGGAAACTATATTCGGAATTTGCGTAAATGCTGCTGCTCCTTTTAATGGAAGAACGAGTAGTTTGTCATGGACTAATTCAGAAGGAGATAACAAATGGTATCCTGTTTTGCCTGCTGTGAAAAACCTGAAAGGAAAATTTGTATTGAGAGATTGCAAGGCTTCGGTTGTACATATCTCAAACACTCAGATGGATACGGTAAAAATAGCTATGAATAATGGAGAAAATGACTGTTATTTACACATCAGACGTAATCCTTTTGTGAAACAGATTGACCTGAGTGGTTCTACCGGAAAATGCCGTCAACTTGCCGGGTATAAAAATATTCTATCGGATGAAACAGCTTTTGTTTGTACGGATTGTCGGAAGACTGAATTTTTGGATTGGCTGTTAAATCTGGAAGACAATTGCTACTCTTATTCTACACTGCCTTTACACCCTGCTACAGGTAAAGTATTGGGAAGTGGTTATAAATCTCAGTGGAACACAGCAGGTGGTTTTCCTGTAGGTGTGAAAAACGATAAAGGCGAATATGAGATAGAAGTAGATGAAGATATTGACTTGTCCGGAGAATATGATGTAATGGGGAAACTAACCACATTTACCTGGAAAAATGAAGATGGTGATATTATCACACCGACATCAGCAGATGCAAATGGATGGTTTAGCTTCGGAGATGAATGTGTGGGTAAAGTATATCGTTGTGAAATGCAGAATGCAACGTATCCCGAGCTTGCTCTGAATACAGTGTGGGTAAAGGTTGTAAAGAATTATTCTACAGGAGTGAACACGTCTCAAAGAGAATTGATAACAGTAGGACCCAACCCGGTTGATGAAGTGATTTATGTATCAGCGCCGGATGTTCAGCGCATTGATATCTATTCTACTACAGGTGCATGTGTAAGAAGTGTGAAAGGGGTACAACAGGTGAATGTAGCAGATCTTACTTCTGGTTTGTATTTTGTGAAGGTAATTACATCTGCGGATGAAACATTGGTGAAGATTATCAAGAAATAATTTTATTAAAGTAACTCTTAACGGCTGGCAGAAGGTATATATTCTTCTGCCGGTTGTTGAAAACCGCAAAGCACTATGAGAAAGTATATATTCTTTGGAACTTTTTTATGGATATGTCTGCAATTGTCAGCCCAGACTTATCCCAAGGATAATAATGTAATCAGAATCCTGACATATAACACTCATTATTGTAAGGGAGGAACTGATCCCGGTAATATTAACGATGGCAATACGCGGTTACTGGCTTCGGTGATTAAGACACTGGATGCGGATGTGGTTGCTCTACAGGAGCTTGATAGCGCAGCAAATAGCCGGGGTAAACGATATTTGTTGGAGCAGATAGCCCAGGCAACCGGGCTCGATTATACTCCGGTGTATGGAGCTGCATCCAAATGGGATGGAGGCAGTGTGGGATGTGGCAGCCTGATAAAGAAATCTTTTTCCGTGAATAAGATAAAAAAGATTGCATTGCCGGGAGATGAACCACGGATAGCAGTGAGGACCGATCTTGATAAATTTGTTTTTATAAGTACTCATGGAGATTTGAATGATAGCAAACGCATACAAGGAGCTAATATTATTAATAATGAATTGGATTATATTCGTAAACCGGTTTTCCTGGCAGGCGATTTGAATGATTGTCACCGGTGGGGAAACGGAGGAATAGCATTTCCTATTTATATGCAGAAATTTGAGATAGTAAGTGATACTGAAGGCAATACAGTCTGGAATGGAGTGCATGGAAATGAAGGAGCCGATCAGGGACTGATTGATTATGTTCTTTTCCACGATTATGGTAATTCTGAAATACAGGTACAACAAACTCATATTGTACGTACTATTGAAATAAATGGAGCTACGGTTGATCTGAAAAACGTTTCGGATCATTATCCTGTCTTTATTGATATAACACTCCCCGGTTATACGAGTATCACGAATATAGAAAAGGGAGAAGATTTTTATATATGCTTTAACTCTGCTGATGCCACTCTTTACGTAAGAGGAGAAAAAGAAGAGGTGAATCGTGTAGAAATCTATTCATTGACCGGACAAAATGTGATAGACGTAAATGGTGAGATAATTAATTCTGTGAATCTGTCAAATCAGCCCGAAGGAGTATACATTGTCAAAGTTTCCTCTACCAGGAAATGCGTGATACGAAAAATCGTAAAAAATTAATCTTAATATATAAACCAGTTATAATATAACCTATGATCGTCATGTTACGAAAACTATTTTTTGTCGGAGCTGCTTTGCTGTTATCTGTCTGTGTGAGTGCTCAGAATTATAATAAAGAAAAAGGTGCCATACGTCTGCTGACTTACAATACTCATTATTGTAAAGGAGCTACAGATCCGGGTGAGTTGACCAAGGATAATATTGAGAAGCTTGGTAAAGTGATAAAGGCTTTGGATGCGGATGTGGTTGCTTTGCAAGAGTTGGATAGCGCTGCTGTAGGCAGAGGGGCGCGTTATCTGTTGAAAGAGATTGCTGATGCAGCTGGTAGCGGATATGTACCTTATTATGGCAGTGCGGCTCCGTTTGACGAAGGTAGTATAGGCTGTGGAGTATTGATAAAGAATACACTGCCCGTTAAGGGGATACAGGTCATTCATTTACCTGGTGATGAAACCCGGGCAGCGGTAGCAGTGGAATTGAAAAATTTTATATTTATAGGTACACACTCAGACCTGAATGACGAAAAGCGTAGGGAAGGAGCTCAAATAGTTTGCGATTGGGTCGGGAAAAAAAGTAAACCGGTATTTCTTGCCGGTGACTTGAATGATTCTCATCGCTGGCCCAATGGCGGTGTTTCATTCCCGGTGTGGGTAAAGTACTTTGATATTATTAGTGATACTACAGGAAATTCGATCCCGGGACGAACAGACTCCGGAGCTCTAATTGATTATGTCCTGTTGCTGAAAAACAGAAAGGCTTCAAAAGTAAAAGTTCTCCGGACGCACATTTTACGTACTGTTTCTGTGGATGGCAAGAGTGTGGATACAGCTACTGTGTCCGATCATTATCCCGTTTTTGTAGATGTGAAGTTCTAAAAATAATAGTTGTCCGATAGCAGTGTCTCTCCCCCTTACGAGTAAAAATATCTCGTAGAGACACTTGCATGATCTTAATTAATTAAAATATATGCTGATGCGAAGAATCCTCTTACTCTTTTTTACATCCATGGTAATGTATGGATGTTCAATGTCTACTGAATCAGATCAACCTGTTAGTGAGTTAGCTGAACGGTTATTGCCGGATAATAATTCTTCTTCCTTCATCTTCGAGAAGCTTTCTTCGGATTCCGACTTCTTTGAATTGGAGCAGGCTGCAGATGATAGAATTATCATCAGGGGGAATAATGGTGTATCTATAGCGCGGGGATTGAATCATTATTTGAGGAATTATTGCCACAAATCGGTTTCGTGGTGTGGCAATAACTTATCAGAGTTACCTGTATCCTTGCCACCAGTTAGAGAAAAAGTGAGAGTTACGGCTTCTTTTCCCTATCGTTATTATCTGAATTACTGTACATACAGTTATTCCATGGCTTTTTGGGATTGGGAACAATGGGAGAAAGAGATAGACAGAATGGCACTTCAAGGTATCAATATGCCGCTGATGGCTGTGTATAGTCAGTATGCGGTATGGCAGAATACATTGCGGAGATTAAACTTCAGTGAAGATGATATACGTAAGTTTTTGCCGGGAGCAGGTTATGAAGCCTGGTGGTTAATGGGAAATCTTGAAGGTTTTGGTGGTCCGGTAACTCCGGAATTTATAGCACGACAGACCGATTTGCAGCAGAAGATGTTGAAGCGAATGAGGGAGTTGGGAATGAAGCCCGTGTTTCAGGGATTCTATGGTATGGTTCCGAATGCATTGGAAGAAAAATTTCCTGATGCCCGCATTAAAGATCAGGGGATATGGGGTACTTACCAACGGCCTGCATTTTTGGATCCTACCGATCCGCTTTTTGATAAACTTGCTGCTATCTATTATGAAGAGCAAAAGAATCTATTCGGTGAAGCACAGTTTTTTGGTGGAGACCCTTTTCATGAGGGAGGAACCTCTGAGGGAATTAATGTGAAACTTGCTGCGCAAAAGATATTACAGGCTATGCGAAAAGTAAATCCGCAGGCTGTGTGGGTATTGCAGGGATGGCAACACAATCCGGTAAAAGAGTTAATGGAAGGCTTGAAGCCCGGAGAAACCATTATTCTGGATTTGATGGCTTGCGAACGCCCCCAATGGGGGGGAGTTAAAACTTCCATGTTCCACAAGCCGGAAGGACATTGGAATCATCAATGGATATGGTGTGCTCTGCCCAATTTCGGAGGAAAAACAGGATTGCATGGTAAGATGAGTAGTTATGCGTCAGGACCTGTCTTTGCCAAACACCATCCGATGGGGAAAAACATATGTGGTATTGGCACGGCTCCCGAAGGAATAGGGACCATCCCGGTTGTCTATGATATGGTGTATGATATGGCCTGGCGAACGGACAGCATTCATATTCCTCAATGGCTTGACAATTACACTTATTATCGGTATGGAACAGAGGATAACAATTGTAACAGGGCCTGGAAATTATTATCCGAAACAATCTACGAATGTCATAATGAGTTGGGAGGTCCTGTAGAGTCTTATATCTGTGCCCGTCCTTCTGATACCATTCAGCATGTATCTACCTGGGGAAATGCCGTGATGTTTTATGATCCGGTGAAGGTGGTAAAAGCATGGGATCTTCTTTATCAATCGCGTAAGAGATTTAATCATTCGGATACGTATGAATACGATTTAACGGATGTCACTCGTCAGGTTTTGTCCGATTATGCCAAATATCTGCATGAAAGAATGGTGCTGGCATTTCAGAAAAAAGACAAAGAACGTTTTATGGAATATAGTGGCAAGTTCTTGAATATTATAAAGGATGAAGACCGGTTGCTATCTACGCGTAAGGAGTTTATGTTGGGTACGTGGCTGGCAGAAGCAGAAAAGGCAGGGGGGACACCGGAAGAAAAGAGACGCTTTGTTACCAATGCTAAGAGGCTGATTACGACCTGGACGGATACTGATTCGGATTTGCACGACTATGCTAACAAAGAATGGAGTGGGTTATTGATCGATTTTTACCTTCCTCGCTGGGAGGCTTATGTGACATACAAAACCAGTTTGCTATATGGAAAGAAACTGCCGTATCCGGATTATTCCAAAATGGAACAGGAATGGGTACTTACCAATTCAACTTATCTTTCGCGGGTGAATCCTGAAGGAACCATAGCCGTTGTTGAAGATTTATATAAACGTTACCATACCGAAATAGAACAAAATTATCAGAAAAATTGAAAAACAAGTATATGATGATAAAAATGAGTATATCCCGGTTGTTATTTTGCAGTAGTTTATTCCTGTCGGGAATATCTGTGTTTGCTCAGGAACTTCCTTATAAGCAACCCAACCTGCCCATAGAGGAGAGAGTGAATGATCTTTTAAGTCGTATGACTCTGGAAGAGAAGGTCGCACAGATCAGACATATCCATTCCTGGAATATATTCAATGGACAAACATTGGATACAGAGAAACTGAAAGCCTTTTCTAAAGGAATGAGTTGGGGATTTGTAGAGGGTTTTCCGCTTACAGGTGCAAATTGCCGGAAAAATATGCAATTAATACAGAGGTTTATGGTAGAGAATACCCGGCTTGGTATACCTGTATTTACAGTTGCGGAGTCGTTGCATGGTTCTGTACATGAAGGCTCTGTTATCTATCCTCAGAATGTGGCCCTTGGTAGTACGTTCTCTCCGGAACTGGCCTATCGTAAAGCTGCAATGATAACGAAAGATCTGCATGCCCAGGGGATGCACCAGGTACTGGCTCCTTGCATTGACGTAGTACGCGATTTACGCTGGGGGCGTGTGGAGGAATCTTTTGGAGAGGACCCGATTCTTTGTGGTCTGTTTGGAATTGCAGAGGTAAAGGGATATATGGATAATGGCATTTCGCCAATGCTGAAACATTACGGACCACACGGTAATCCACTTAGTGGTTTGAATCTGGCTTCTGTAGAATGCGGGCTCCGTGATTTACACGAGGTATATCTTAAACCTTTTGAAATGGTGATTCAGCATACGCCTGTTCTGGCTGTAATGTCTACCTATAATTCATGGAACCGTATTCCTAATTCTGCTTCTCATTATTTATTAACTGAGGTACTTCGTAATCAGTTTGGATTTAAGGGATATGTATATTCTGATTGGGGAGCGATTGAAATGTTGAAAACATTGCATTATACGGCTCATAATTCGGAAGAAGCTGCCATGCAGGCTTTTACTGCCGGACTTGACGTAGAAGCTTCCAGTAACTGCTATCCGCTATTGGCTGATCTTATTAAAGAAGATAAACTGGATGAAGAGATTCTGAATGAATCTGTCCGCCGGGTATTGTATGTGAAGTTTAAAATGGGGCTTTTTGAAGATCCTTATGGTGAACAATACGCTCATTGCAAAATGCATCCGCAGGAAGGAGTGCAGCTTTCAAAAGAGATAGCAGACGAATCTGTAGTATTACTGAAAAATGAAAACGGACTTTTGCCACTAAATGCCGAAAAGTTGAAATCTGTAGCAGTAATCGGACCTAATGCCGACCAGGTGCAATTCGGTGATTATACATGGAGCCGTAATAATAAAGACGGAGTGACTCCATTGGCTGGAATCAGGCAGTTGTTGGGGGACAAAGTAACGGTGCGTTATGAAAAAGGGTGTAGTCTGGTCTCTCTGGACACCAGTGGGATAAAGAAGGCGGTTGAGGTAGCCCGGCAAAGTGAGGTAGCCATTGTTTTTTGTGGTAGTGCCAGTGCCGCTTTGGCTCGTGATTATAAAAGTTCCACTTGCGGAGAGGGATTTGACTTAAATGACTTGAACCTAACCGGAGCACAGAGTCGGTTGATAAAAGAGGTTTATGAAACCGGAACACCTGTAGTGCTGGTCTTAGTAACCGGTAAACCTTTTACTATTTCCTGGGAAAAGAAACATATACCAGCCATTCTGACTCAATGGTATGCAGGAGAACAAGCCGGAAATTCGATTGCTGATATCCTTTTTGGCAAAATTTCTCCTTCGGGCAGGCTTACTTTTTCTTTCCCCCAGAGTACGGGACATTTGCCTGTTTATTATGACTATCTTCCTTCTGACAAAGGTTTTTATAAAAATCCCGGAAGTTATGAAACTCCGGGGAGAGATTATGTTTTCTCCAGTCCCGATCCTTTGTGGGCGTTTGGACATGGGCTTACTTATACATCCTTTGTATACAAGTCTATGGAAACGGATAAGGAACACTATGATCCTACTGACACGATATATGTGAAAGTAGATATAAAAAATACAGGGAAGAGAGATGGAAAGGAAGTGGTTCAATTGTATGTACGTGATAAAGTGAGTACGGTGGTCACTCCTGTTAAGCAGCTTCGTGATTTTGAAAAGGTATTGGTTGAGGCTGGAAGTACCCGGACTGTCCGGTTGAAAGTTGCTGTGAAAGATTTGTATATTGTTGATGCCGGAAACAGGAGGATAGTTGAACCCGGCGAGTTCGAACTGCAGGTAGGAACTGCTTCTGACAACATCCTTCAAAGAAAAACGGTGATAGTAGGTGATTTTGAACGTTCAGCTTCTGCTGAAGGTATGAAAGTGGCTAAAAGTAGCAAGAATATTTCTATTCATGGTGAGGTACGTGATGTACAGGCTACTCTGATTGGTGGTGTGAACATCTATGCCGGGAGTTCAGGAAAACTATTGGGGCAGAGTGATGATAAAGGGCAATATCGGATTGATGCGGGAAACCATGAGATTTTGGTTTTTAGGAAAAAAGGATACCAATCTTTGGAAGTTCCTGTAGACAATTTAGGAATTATCAATGTCCGTATCAATTATGGAGAAAATTAAATGAATTGTTATTATCAATAAAACTTGGAATATATGCGAATTAAATCTTTTTATCTGATACTCTTTGTCTTGGTGACATTATTCTCCTGTGAGAACAAAAATGAAGTGAAATCTTACAATGAAGGGCTTCATATTGTACCCGAGCCTAAAATGATAGAGCAACAAACCGGTGAGTTTACATTAACTCCTCAAACAACTTTTGTTACTGATAATGATACTTTAAAAACGGTTACCGGCTATTTTGCGGAAAAGATACAACACTCTACCGGACACCGTCCTCATGTTGTGAAAGAAGCAAAAGATAATTGTATCCGGTTGACTCTGGATCCTGCTTTAAGTATGAAGGACGAGGGATATAAGCTCATTGTTACTCCCCGTGAAATTTCTGTTCAGGCAAAGTCTGCGCACGGTATCTTCTATGCTATGCAGACTGTAATGCAACTTCTGCCTGCAGAGATTGAAAGTGAAGAACCGGTGAAAGATGTTGCATGGACACTTCCTTGTGTTGTAATAGAAGATGAACCGGCTTATCCTTATCGGGGATGATGCTTGATGTTAGCCGGCACTTTCATGATGTGGATTTTGTGAAAAAGCAATTGGACGTGATGGCAATGTTTAAGATAAATCGTTTCCATTGGCACCTTACGAATGATCATTTGTGGACGATTGAAATAAAGAAATATCCAAAACTGACTGAAATAGGTTCTATCCGTCACAATGCCGATGGTACCATTCATCAAGGCTACTATACACAGGAACAAATAAAAGAGGTAGTGGCTTATGCTGCCGAGCGGTTTATTACTGTTATCCCGGAAGTAGAGTTGCCGGGGCATGCCTTGGCTGCTTTGACTGCTTATCCGGAGTTGTCCTGTACCGGAGGTCCTTTTCAGCTTAGAAACAAATGGGGAGTAGAGGAAAATGTGTATTGTGCGGGTAATGAACAGACCTTTAAATTTCTTGAAGATGTATTGGAAGAGGTCATTCCTTTGTTTCCGGGGAAATACTTCCATATCGGAGGAGATGAATGTCCGAAAGTGAAATGGAATGCTTGTCCGAAATGTCAGAAACGCATACGGGATGAGAAGTTGAAAGATGCACATGGACTACAAAGTTATTTTGTACATCGTATTGAGAAAGTACTTCTTGAACACGGAAAGAGTATGATAGGCTGGGATGAGATTCTTGAAGGAGGTTTGGCTCCTACGGCCACAGTGATGTCATGGCGTGGAGAAGAGGGAGGAATAGAAGCCGCCTCCATGGGACATGATGTCATTATGACTCCTGCCAAATGGTTGTATATTGATTTTGGACAGGGCAATATTGAGGTAGAACCTATTGCGATTAATTTTACAACACTATTGAGCAAGACATATAACTATAATCCTACTTCGGAGAAAATACCGGCAGATTTGCGTTCTCATGTTCTGGGCGCCCAGGGTAATATGTGGACGGAATATGCAACTACTCCGGATTATACCGAATACCTGCTTTATCCCAGAATACTGGCAGTAGCCGAACTGACCTGGACTCCTTTGGAAAAGAAGGATTATGCCTCTTTTGAACGCAGGTTAAATAATCAGTTGGTACGTCTGGATGAACATCATATCAATTATCATATTCCACTGCCGGAAGGTCCGATGGCAGATCGTGTTGCTATTGTCGGAACAGATACACTGAGTTTCTCAAACAGTCGTAATCTGCCAATGGTCTATACGCTGGATGGAAGTGAACCAACGATACACTCGACAGTTTACAATGACCCTATTATTGTCAGTACTAATCAGGTGATACGTATTGCTACTCTTTTGCCTTCGGGCAAGATGAGCAGAACCCGGGTGATTGAAGTAGTGAAAGAAGATTTACTTCCGGCATACAAAGATGATACGAAACCCGGCATACAGTTGGCACATGCCGATGGAGATTTTTATTATGTAAAGGATACAGAAAATGCTGTATGGAAAGAGTCTAAGACAGTGACGGATTTCGAATTAAAACCGGTTTTGGAAGATAAAGGGGCATTTTGTTATTCAGGATATTTTGAGGTTCCCTGTGATGGAGTCTATTATCTGTCAACCGAAATGGATGAACTTCAGGTAGACGGGAAAGTTGTATTGAGCAATGATGGTAAGCTGATACGTCATTCTCATAGCCGTACTTCCCTTGCTTTGCAGCAAGGAAAACATGCATTCCGTCTGTTGTTTATTAATAATAATATCGGAGGGTATCCCCGTGTGTGGAACAATAAAGGTTTTATTATAGGACAAAAAGGTGAAGAGTTGAAATTACCGGTTTCATTTACACATTGAGTGTGAGTTGTTTTTAGGATAATAAAAGAGAGCTACTTTTTTCAATCGGGATAAAAGTAGCTCTTTCTTTATAAATCTTTATTTAGAGGCATCCTTTTTCTGAGAATAATTTTATTCCTTTGCAGAAAATTTTATTCAAAAAGACTATGAGAAGTTTTGCCTCTGATAATAATTCCGGTGTGCATCCTGCTGTGATGGAAGCACTGATGCAGGCTAACCGGAATCATGCACTGGGTTATGGTGATGATCCATGGACGGAAGAAGCGGTCCGGAAAATTAAAGAAACCTTTACTGCCGATTGTGAACCTCTGTTTGTATTCAATGGTACGGGAAGTAATGTGGTTGCTTTGCAACTGATGACAAAGCCTTACCATTCAATTCTTTGTGCTGAAACAGCCCATATATATGTAGATGAATGTGGTGCTCCGGTAAAGATGACCGGTTGTCAGATTCGCCCGGTAGCTACACCGGATGGCAAACTTAGCCCTGAACTTATTCTTCCTTATCTTCACGGTTTTGGCGATCAGCACCACTCACAGCCAGGTGCCGTTTATCTCTCTCAGTGTACCGAACTGGGTACTGTTTACACACCTGAAGAATTAAAAGCTATTACCTCATTGGCACATCAGTATGGAATGCGCGTTCATATGGATGGTGCACGTATTGCAAATGCTTGTGCTGCCCTCAATCTCTCTCTGAAAGCATTGACGGTAGATTGTGGCATTGATGTTCTTAGTTTCGGTGGAACCAAAAACGGTTTGATGATGGGAGAGTGCGTTGTTATCTTTGATGATACATTAAAAGCGGAAGCAAGATTTGTACGGAAACAGTCGGCACAATTAGCTTCAAAAATGCGTTATCTCTCTTGTCAGTTTACCGCTTATCTGACGAATGAACTTTGGCTGAAGAATGCTTCTCATGCCAATGCCATGGCTCGTAAACTTTATGAAGCTTTGAAAGATTTTCCAGGCGTTTGTTTTACTCAAAAGATGCAGAGCAATCAATTGTTTTTGACGATGCCTCGTCCGGTAATAGACAGGATGCTTCAATCCTATTTCTTCTATTTCTGGAATGAAGGGAATAATGAAATTCGCCTTGTCACCTCATTTGATACAACAGAAGAGGATATTGACCAATTTATTCATCTGCTAAATATCTGATAATAATTTATTTTTGAGCGGGGAGAGAATAAAACAGGTTCGTCTGACAAATAACCGGTTTGTTAATATTGTTAATGTGTTTTTTTAACCCTTTGGGCTTGCTTTGCATAAGTGTACACTTTAGCATGGTAAGAATGTACAATATAGTATGGCAAAAGTGTACAATTAACACTCGGATAAGTGTACACTCTTGTCTGTCTTTAAACAGGAGGTTTATATTCGTTATAAATCAATAGATTACATCAGAATAAACGTTTATATTCTCTCTCACATTTCTGCTTGAGAAAAATCGATAATTACTTTTTTGATAACTACATATTTGTCGGATAAACTATAAAACAAAGGTTCGGGCCTTCACAGGTACGAACCTTTTTCATGATAACCTAATAAACTAACCTTTTGTACCTTTGTTTATATTCCTGTTGCTGTACGTAGGGGAACAAATCTATAGCCTTTTTTCTTGAGAGCTTTTATCATTGTTTCTAAGTAATTATTGTAGAATTTGTCTGTCCGCAAGTCGGATGTTCCAAGGTGTATTAGCAGTAAATGTCCATTTAGACCTTCTTCTTTTTCTAACTGCATGATTCTTTTATAAATCATTTTGCTGCTTTTGTAATTTTTCATGTCCGGGGTAGTATAATCTGCATTGCTGCCACTTCCCGGAGTGAAATTGATAAGTTGTATACCCATGGCTTTTGCCCATGCTGCTATCTTTTTGTTATAGTATTCATAGGGAGGAATGTAGAGTGGGGCGTCTTTGTACATAATTCCTGCTTCACTGAGTGTTTCATAACTTTTCAACATATCTTTTTCAAACTCCTCACGTGTGACGAGGAGTGAATCCCGATTCTCCCAGGGGCTATATAGTAAATGTCCATAACTATGACTGCCGATGTAATGTCCTTCTGCTTTTAGTTTTTGTACTACTTGCGGGTAAAGTTCGAAAAACTCACCGGTGAAAAAGAAAGCTCCTTGTATTTTCTGTTTATTCAATATACGAATGATGGCATCAGCTCCATCTGCCTTATTGGCTGCTGTAAAAATAAGTGTGAGTTGCTTTTGAGAAGGGTCAGTACGTATAATACCTCCTTCGCTATAGATGTTTTTATCATTGTCGGATTGGGCTTGTCTCATTCCTTCTTTTTGAAGGGCAGACAGATAATAGGTCAGGCAGGCAGTTCCATCCATTGTCGGTTCGTTGGTAGAATAGTCGTGTGTGCTGTCATGATATACCATTGTGCCTGGTTGGAAGCGTTGATAAGCTTCTCCGGTGGAAATGTTTACTCCTCTCAAACTGTTGAATATGTTGGTATAAACAGGACCGTCAACAAGTCCGCCAGTAGCGTTTCCTGTGTTGTTGGTAAAGTAAGAAGAGTGAGGCTCTGAAGGATAATCCCCATATAAAGGGAGTTCTACAATCATGCTGCTTCCCCAGGGATTACAGCCAAATAGCCAGTCGCGCAGAGAGGCTTCCATCTCCTCGTATGTAGAATCTCCGGTAACTTCTCTATACAATCTGCATTGAGTTAACATGGCTGTAGTAAGATTATTGGAACACCAGATAGCAGGGATACCGTATAGGAATGGATTTTGCCGGGCTTTTTCATAAGTACGTTGAAGTCCGGTACGCATATTACGGATGAATTCTTCATTCAATCGTGTGTTGTTTTCAGTTTTTGCCAGCCAGTAATGCCCCATGTTCATAAATGGATACCATTGATAATGTCTGGCGCTGTCTGCTCCCATCCAGGGAGTCACCGGTTCACGTCGTCCATATTCTATAGCTTGTTGCAGGTATCTATTGTTTTGGGTTGATTTATATAATTCAATAGCTGCCAGCTCCATGTCGTCTGTCCAGTTATCTTCTTCGTAGATATAGGGCGAACGGACAGAGGCAGTCTGGCAGACTCCTGGCTTTTTGATGCCTTCTTCATAGGCGGCATCGGCTTTCTTTTCAATCTCCTGAGCAAATTCCAGATAAAAGTCTTTTAAAATTCGGGCACCTAATGCAAAGCAAGAAGCAAATTTTCCGGCAGTGCTGGCTATGCCTGTTGTTGCATTCATAAATTCACCGCGCACCTGTTTTTCACCACTACAGAAATAAACCGGTCTTCCTTTTCCGGGGCCATATCCATAGTCCACCTTGTCATGATTGGGCAATCGCATACTGGCATGGTCACGATCATCGGCAATTTGGTTGTACATTTCTCCGGTAGTCGGATTCATTCTGTTTAGCCAGTCGAGTCCCCATTTTATCTCGTCTACAATATCAGGAATTCCATTAGCTCCTCGGTGTCCGTTCGCATCGTAATAATCACTAAATGCTTCCGGATTTTGTTGATAAGCAAACATCATTTGATAAATGGCATTGGCTGAAGTAGTAGTATATTGAAGATAATCGGCTGCATCATGCCAACCTCCGTGTACATCAATTTTTGTTCCGTCTTTAGTTGGATGGCAGATGATATATCCGTCATCCATATGGCAACTGTCTTTTAGGTATGGATTATAACCACAACGTTGCTGGCGCATATAGTTAAGTAAAAAATCGGCTGTTCCATTGTATACCTGATTATTTATCGGGAAATAAGGAGACCGGGTATTACCGGCTTTTAGATAATAGGTACCGGGATGATTAAAATCACTGAAATCTAGTCGAAATGTACTTTTCATACTCCCAAGTGCACCTGTTGGCTGGATGGATGTAAATGTAGATACAGTTTTTCCAGTGAAGAGATCGATAAGTGAACACTCTTTTACACTGCTATCTTCTTCACTTAGGAGTACTGCTACTTTTTTTGATTCAGGCAGATAGCCAAGCTGGTTGATCCGAATCCATTCGTCTGCCCGTACGGTAATGGCGCAGAGAGTGAATACAACAATAGATATCCAATGTTTTCGCTGCATATTGGGGGAATATTTGCTTAAGGTTAAAGATGCGTTAAGTTGTATGATACAAATAAAGTATATTAATTTAATTTTAGAGACAAATTCTTTAATTTATTAATAACTGTTTAGTGTCGTTGGTTTATTTTTAGAATTAAGTACGCGTTGGATTTTGAGGTAATTTATGAACATAAATAGGATAAAAGTGTAAATTGAGATATACTAAAAAACAATTATTATTGTAATAATAAGGAGGTTGGTACTTCGTTTAATTGTTGGTTTAAAGGATGTAAATTTTAAGATGTCCACAAAAGAAGAGATTAAATATTAGCGTTTTTTCTAAACTTATTTATATATTTACCCTTTTAAATATCAAGGTACAAACTTATGGCAAACAATCTACTATTAGTCCCTGGCAATGGACTTATAAACAGTTATTTATGGCTTTTCGTTTTATTGGTTATATTATTTATGATCATATTTTATTTATTGTACCGACTTCATCATTTGAAGAAAATTGTTACAAGAAACAGGGATTATCGTCATTTTCTGTCTGATATATTAGATAACCTTCCTTTTCCTATCATGGTAAAAGATATCCAGAATGAGTTTTGTTATGCTTATTGGAATAAAGAATCGGAGGTACAATCGGGGATAAAACGTGAGAAAGCGATAGGGCACAATGATTATGATATTTATGGGGAGGAGAGAGGGCGACATTATCGGAGCATTGATGAAGAGTTAGTCAGAATAGGAAAACCTTATCGGTCTGAAGAGCGGTATTCAACTACAGATGGTGTAATACATGACACAATTGTAATGAAATCGATTCTTTCCTGGGAAACATTAGGTAAATGGTTGTTAGTAGCTCGTTGGGACGTCAGTCAGTTGAAAAAATATGAAAGGGAGATTACTGCAGCTAAAGAAGAGTTAGAAGAAGCGATTAAAAAGCAGAGCCTTGCACTAAAGAGTATTGATTTTGGACTGATCTATATTGATAAAACTTATAGAGTGCAGTGGGAGGAGACAACGCATATTAAGAGTTTGGTATCGGGTAGACATTATACTCCGGGATTAATTTGTTATCAAACCAGTGCCCTGAGAGATAAGCCTTGTGAACATTGTGCATTTAAGGAGGCCATAGAACAGGGGATAATTGTTCGTCATACCATTCGCATCGATAAGGTTGATTTTGAAGTGACGGCTACTCCTGTATATGCTACGGGGGGAAAAGAGGTGATAGGCGGATTATTGCGTTTTGAAGATATTACAGAAAAGCTGAAGATAGAACAAGACTTGCGGGAGGCGAAAGATAAAGCAGAGGAATCTAATAGGTTAAAATCCGCTTTTCTGGCTAATATGAGTCATGAAATACGTACTCCTCTTAATGCGATTGTGGGGTTCTCTGATATGATTTGCCAGGTAGATGATCCGGTAGAGAAACAGGAGTATATGAAGATTATTATTGCAAACAACGAACTGTTACTGCAACTTATTGATGATATTCTGGATCTATCGAAAATTGAAGCAGGTACAATGGATTTTTCCTATTCCGTTACTGACGTCAATGAACTAATGGGTAATATATGCCATCAGATGGAGCAGAAAGATCACTCTCCGGAAGTGCAGATCTCTTTTATAGAGAAAGCACCTGCTTGTGTGATTAATACAGACAGGGTACGTTTGTCTCAGGTGATGATTAACTTAATGAGTAATGCTATGAAGTTCACTGAACGGGGTAGCATCTCTATCGGATACCGTATAAGTGAAGCAAAGGATGAAATATATTTCTTTTGTAAAGATACCGGTATGGGTATTGCTGCGGATAAACTGGAGCAGGTTTTTGAACGTTTTGTGAAACTAAATGCTTTTGTGAAAGGAACCGGACTGGGACTGGCAATTTGTCGGGTCATTGTAGAACGTTTAGGAGGGGCTATTGGCGTTGATTCTAAAGAAGGAGAGGGAGCCTGTTTCTGGTTTCGTATTTCGGTTATTTTTGTTTCATAAAGAGTAGAGTCTGAAGATTTATTAAAAAATGAATCCAAATGCTGTGTTGGCGTGTTATTTGTAAACGTTTAAAGTAGTAGAACGTTTAAATATATAAAAGCATGGCTTATATAGATTATTATAAAATTCTTGGAGTAGACAAAAGTGCTTCTCAAAGTGATATTAAGAAGGCTTTTCGTAAGTTAGCCCGCCAGTATCATCCGGATTTGAACCCAAACAATCCAGGTGCAAAGGATAAGTTTCAGGAGATCAATGAGGCAAATGAGGTGTTGAGTGACCCGGAGAAGCGTAAGAAATACGATGAATACGGTGAACACTGGAAGCATGCTGATGAATTTGAAGCTCAGAAACGTGCTCGGCAACAGGCTGGTGGCAGTGGTGGATTCTCCGGCTTTGGAGGAGGTGATGATAATGCGTATTGGTATTCATCGGATGGTCAGGGATTTTCCGGAACAGGAGGGGAAGGGTTCTCTGATTTCTTTGAGTCCATGTTTGGCGGGCGTGGTAGAGGCGGCCGTAGTAGTGCGGGATTCCGTGGGCAAGATTTTAACGCAGAACTTCATCTCTCTCTTCGTGACGCTGCAGAGACTCATAAACAGGTATTGACGGTGAATGGTAAGAATGTACGTATCACTATTCCTGCTGGTGTAGCCAATGGACAGGTTATCAAACTGAAAGGGTATGGTGGTGAAGGCGTTAATGGTGGGCCTGCCGGAGATTTGTATATCACGTTTGTGATTCCTGAAGATTCTGTGTTCAAACGTTTAGGCGATGATCTTTATATCGATGTTCCGCTGAATCTTTATACGGCTGTATTGGGAGGTGAACAGGAGGTTGATACACTGAACAGTAAAGTGAAACTAAAGGTGAAACCTGAAACACAGAATGGTACGAAGGTACGGTTGAAGGGGAAAGGTTTTCCTGTTTATAAAAAGGAAGGACAATTTGGCGATTTGATAGTGACCTATAATGTCAAAGTGCCTACCAATCTGACAGATAGGCAGAAAGAATTGTTCCGGGAATTACAGAGTATGAACTAAAAAAAATCAGCACTATGCAGACCGAATTAATTATAGTCAGTGAATACTGTCACAAATGCCATATTGAGCCCTCCTTTATAGAGTTATTGCAGGAGGGAGGATTGATTGAGGTACATATCGAAGGTGGTGAACACTATCTGCTTGCATCACAGCTTCCGGAAGTGGAACGTTACAGTCGTATGTATTATGACCTGTCTATCAATATGGAAGGTATTGATGCCATTCATCATCTATTGGAAAGGATGGAGAGTATGCGTAAAGAAATCAATTCGCTTCAAAGCCAGCTTTTGGTATATAGAAGGCATGGCCTGGAAGAAGTAGAATGGTAATGAAAATTGGCGATTAGTTCAATATGGACTAAATTTCTGCCGGTTATATAAAGCAAAAGCTCCGTTCAAATAAGACGGAGCTTTTGCTTTATATAACCGGAACTCATTTTTATGAGTGTGTAAACTGAACGTTTTCAAGCATATCGTCTAAATCCTGTTGGGCAGCTTCATCATTAATCATCATAACGAACGCATATATTGTTTTCTTTTCAGGAGAGAAATAATAAAGAACAGTTTGCAGTATTTCATAACCTTCTTCGTTGGGTGCACCGAAATGCTGCATATTGTCAGTTTTTATGAAATTCAAACCATTGATTGTAAGTGTACTACGCTTATAATTTTCTGATGGCTCATTTTGGGCATTTCGTGGAATACTGAGAGATAATTTTTTATTGTATTCGTATATTTCGTCTGTATCGTATTGTGAAACAGTGATTATAAGGTGATTGGCAGCATTGGTCCAACGTTGTTGAAGTACTATTGTTTTATCGCCCTGGCGGGTAGTTTCTGCCGTCTGCCAGTTGGAAGGATAACGGAGCTGTATGCCTGTCTTTTCACTGCTGAAGTTTAACCACGTATCTGAAGCGGTAAAAGGAGTGTAAGGTGGTAGTTGATCTTTGGTGGTGATAGGTTTGCTTATGGGGTGTTCTTTCTGATTTTCATACTCCTCCGATTCATTGGGTTCACCGGCAAGATAGGCTTGTACGAGTCCGCTATCCCATTCGTGACGCATATCCTGATAGTCGGAGGGAACATTTTTACTGAGGGCCAGAAGTCCTATAAGGTATATCAATAAGATTCCGGCTTCTCCTCCCATCGTATAGCCTTTTTGTAACTCTGGTTTCTTTTCATTGAGTGCCATTACATAGACGAAACCTAAAATGAATCCACTGATTAATCCTCCTATATGGGCGGCATTATCTATACCTTCTTTTAATCCATATATCAGATTGTAACCAACGAAAATCAATATACTTGAAAGTAATGCATTACGTTGTGCTTTCTCTATATGATGGAAACAAAGAAATGCCAGAAATATTCCATATAGACCGAATATCGCTCCGGAGGCTCCGGCACTTATTGTTTCGGCATGCCAGAAGAGGCTGGACACTGCGGAGCAAAGTCCTGTTAATAAGTAAGCGGCAAACATACGTCGTGTTCCGAGTATCGGTTCGAGCAGCACACCGATGTAAACCAACGCATACATATTCATCAGAATATGAACGATGCCTATATGTATAAAATTGCAAGTAAGTGTACGCCACCAGCTGCCGGTTAGTGTAAGTGGTCCGAAATCGGCTCCCCATTGTAGTAGTTCAAGAGTTTTAGGTTCAAACAGGTTGACACCGGAGAGAGTCATAAGAATAAAAACAAGCACATTAATACCCAGTAGAATGGGAGTAGCTATAAAACCTTTGTGTGGGAGAAACATTGAATTTCGTTCTTTCTTTTCTTCGTTGACGTCGTCGGATTGAATCAGTTGTTCTTCTTGTTGGTCAAAATTCATTGCTATGTGATGTGTGGAGTTAATTATTATTACGCAAAAATACGGAATAAACCTGAAAAGTAAAGATTATGGAAGTGATATATTTATTACTTTTATGGTAGGGCAGGTTGGGTATAAAAAGGAGGGTGTGTCAATAAAGTAAAATTAACCATCATTAAAACGCAGATTAACGCTAATTTACGCAAAGATTAAATTAAATCCGCGGTCATTTGTGTTAATCTGCGTTTCTAAAGTTACATATTGATAGCTTTCTCAGACTTTTGACACACCTTCCTTATTCTTAATTTGATTGCTGTTTATTTTCTGTAGTAAGCCAAATCGTCTTTATCGAATTTACGAATAAAGTTAATATGCTTTTCTACTTCACTTTCAGCATAACGTACATATACTTGTGCAGATGTTCCGAAAAGTTCGGCATTCTTTGAAGCATCCTGTACGAGCAAGTGTCCCATAATGATGTGAGCAGCCATTTCTACCAGACGACGTGCACAGAAGTCGAGCAACTCCTGATCTTTAGCCTCTGTAATCTGAGCAACACAAGCGGCATATTTACTTGCCATTGTTTTCAGGCGGTTGTGCAAACCTTCCATTTCGGGAGCTACCGGCATATTCTCATACTCTTTGATACGATTGAGGTAGGCACCTGTAGTAACGTAACGGATAGCGGCTACTACCTGCAATTGAGTAGTTCCTTCATAGATAGAAGTGATACGTGCATCACGATAAATACGTTCGCAGGCATAATCTTTCATAAAGCCCGATCCCCCATGTATCTGGATACAGTCATAAGCATTCTGATTGGCAAATTCACTACCCATACCTTTGCCCAGTGGTGTGAAGGCGTCTGCCAGTTTAGCAAAAGTCTTTTGCTCAGCACGTTCTTCCGGAGTCAGTTTACGTTCTTTGGCTATATCGTCCAATGCCTTGTAAACGTCAACGAAGCGGGCAGTCTCGTATAATAGTGTACGTGAAGCGTCCAGTTTGGCTTTCATCAATGAAAGGATTTCGGCTACGGCAGGGAATTCGATAATTGCTTTACCAAATTGTTTGCGGTCCTGTGCATAAGCCAGCGCTTCATTGTAAGCAGCTTGTGAGATTCCTACAGACTGAGCAGCGATACCCAAACGTGCACCGTTCATCAGTGCCATTACGTATTTGATAAGACCTAATTTGCGGTCACCACAAAGTTCAGCCTTAGCATTTTTGTATACAAGTTCGCAGGTAGGAGATCCTTTGATACCCATCTTGTTTTCAATACGGCGAACATTCACTCCACCATTACGTTTGTCATAGATGAACATGGATAAACCACGACCATCATGTGTTCCCTCTTCCGAGCGAGCCAATACGAGGTGGATATCGGAATCACCGTTGGTGATAAAACGTTTTACACCGTTCAGATACCAGCATTGGTCTTTTTCGCTGTAGGTTGCTTTTAACATTACAGCCTGCAGGTCGGAACCGGCATCCGGTTCAGTCAGGTCCATAGACATGGTTTCACCTTCGCAGACACGGGTGATATAACGTTTCTTCTGATCTTCGTTTGCAAATTCATAGATCGTTTCAGCACAATCCTGCAATCCCCAAAGATTCTCGAAACCGGCATCACTGCGGCTTACGATATCGGCAGCCATGATGTACGGAGTAATCGGGAAATTCAGTCCACCGAAACGGCGTGGCATAGCCATACCCATCAATCCCGCTTTACGGCAGGCTTCCAGATTGGCTGCTGTACCACTGGCATACGTTACACGGTTATTGGCACATACCGGGCCTTCGTGATCAACGTTTTCGGCATTGGGAGCAATGACGTCGCCACAGATTTCACCTACAATTTCCAGCACTTTGTCATAGCTGTCCATTGCATCTTCAAAATCTATCGGAGCATAGTCGAAATTATCTTTATCAGCGTAATTACGCTCTTTTAGCTCAACAATTCTCTTCATCAGCGGATGGCTGAGATGATGTTTTAATTCGGGAGTATCTAAATAAAAATTGGCCATTTTAATAATAATTTATAATAAGTAATTAGTAGTAAGTATTTAGTAGTTTAAATCGATGCAGCTACCAGTATTGCTATGCCGAAAAGATTCTGGCTACTAACTACCAGATTCTAAATTCCAATTTATGAAGGTAAATGAAAATTAATCGGTAATGTATAGCTGATGCGTTTTGCTTCTCCATCTATCTTGCCGGGAGTCCATGTATGAGTACGGCCGATAGCTTCGACAATGCGCATTGCTTCTTTGTCAAGCAAAGAATCGACACCCGAAATTAATCGGGGAGCCGTCATATGCCCCTTTTCGTCAATCACAATCCGGAGAATAACTCTTCCCTCTGTTTTGGCTCTGACAGCATCAAGCGGGTACGCTAAGTTGTCCTTTAACAGTTTGGCCAGTGCATCTATACCTCCGGGAAATTCCGGTGCTACAAAGTAAGGCTCAAACGGTAATTCACTGCCGTCGGCAGCCAGAAGCTTTCCATCTGTACATTTGTCGTTCAGATATGATTCTTCTCTGCGTAGCTTCCCATCCGGATAGTATCCTACCAATTTTCCTTCCATCTTTCCATCTTTGTAAGTAATAATCAGTTTTGTATTTCCTTCCGGATAATAAGCTATGCTTTGACCTTCCAGACGATTCTCCTTATAGATGTTTACCAGACTGTCTTTGCCATTGGCATACAAAAAAGTGCAGACTCCGTTTCTCACTCTGTTTTTCAGCTCTTTTGTGTAAGCAGAATAGTGACCTATTCCTTTAAGCCTGCCATCAAGTGTGTAGAATTCTACTTTTGTTTGCTTCTTTTTAGCTTTGGAGATCACTGCATATTCTACAGCTTTCTCCTTATCGGTAGTCCATTGGAAGTATTTATCCACATAAACTGTTTTTTGGGCTGAAAGCGTACTGCTACCTGTAAATAGTAGTACTGCTATGATAGTCAGAAATACACCTTTCATATTACCCCTGTTTTTGGTTATTTGGAATTTTGTTTATAATACTTTATCATCTTCGGCACAACCTCTTCGATAGAACCGTTGATTACATAATCGGCAATCGTATTGATCGGAGCTTCCGGATCGTTATTGATAGAGATAATAATACCGCTTTCCTGCATACCGGCAATGTGCTGGATTTGTCCGGAGATACCGCAAGCGATGTAAAGTTTTGGACGGACTGTCACACCGGTCTGACCAATTTGACGGTCGTGATCGATAAAACCTGCGTCTACTGCAGCACGGCTGGCACCTACCTCAGCATTCAATACTTTTGCAAGATCGAACAATAAGTTGAAGTTCTCTTTAGAACCTACTCCATAGCCACCGGCGATGATGATGGGCGAACCTTTCAGATTGTTTTTAGCTTTTTCTACGTGACGTTCAATCACTTTTACTACATAATCCGTATCGGCAACGTATTTTTTTACGTCATGACGGATTACTTCTCCTTTGTAATCAGCAGAAAGAATTGCTTTTTTCATCACACCTTCGCGAACGGTAGCCATTTGCGGACGGTGTTCCGGATTCACAATTGTAGCTACAATGTTACCACCAAAAGCCGGACGAATCTGATACAACAGGTTTTTGTAAGTCTTTCCTTCTTTCTTATCCTCATGGTCACCGATTTCAAGTGAAGTACAATCAGCAGTAAGTCCGCTGGTCAGTGCAGAAGATACACGCGGACCAAGGTCACGACCGATAACGGTAGCACCCATCAGGCAGATTTGCGGCTGCTCTTCTTTAAACAGATTTACCAGGATAGAGGTATGTGGGAGGGAAGTATAAGGGTAAAGTCCTTTACCATCAAATATGTGGAGTTTATCTACTCCGTATGGCAGGATTTGTTTTTCAATATCTTTGAGACCGGTTCCGGCAACTACAGCTTCGAGTGCGCAATTCAATTCGTTAGCTAACGAGCGGCCTTTGGTCAGAAGTTCGAGGCTTACGTCTGCGACGATACCTTCTTCTATTTCGCAATATACAAATAAGTTATTCATATCTTTTAAGTAGTTAGTAGTTAGAATATAGTAGTAAGCATAGGAATGCTATTACTGTATTCATACTCCTTAGCCAATGGTATGGTTAGCTAACAGTTCAACAATCAGATTCTCTACATCATGGTCACTGCCACTGATGGTTTTACTCTCTTTTGCCTGGAACACAATGTTCTGGATGGACTTAACTTTTGTAGGTGAACCGCTAAGACCGCACTGTGCAAGATCTCCGTTCACATCGGCTACACTCCATTCTGCTAAATTCAGGTAGTCACGGTTGTCATACAGGTCGGTGTAATCCAGATTACCCTGTTGCTTTTCAGTAACAGTTTTAGCGTGTTTGTACTTCTGTACGAGTTTCGCATTGCGTGGACGGCAGGGAGCTGCACTTCCGTTTACAGTGATCACAATGGGTAACGGACCTTCTACAGTTTCGATACCTCCGTCAATATGACGTTTCACAGTAATGTGTCCGTCAGCTACTTTCAGGATTTCTTCGGCATATGTGATCTGGGTCAGACCTAACTTCTCTGCTACTTGTGGTCCTACTTGTGCAGTATCCCCGTCGATGGCCTGGCGACCGCCGATGATGATGTCACACTTACCTATTTTCTTGATGGCTGTAGCCAAAGCGTACGATGTAGCCAATGTATCGGCACCGGCAAAAGCACGGTCAGTCAACAAATAACCGTTATCGGCACCACGGAAAAGTCCTTCACGAATAATATCGGCTGCACGGCCCGGTCCCATGGTAAGGATGGTAACGGTTGAGCCTGGATGGGCATCTTTCAATCGGAGAGCTTGCTCAAGAGCATTCAGATCTTCGGGGTTGAAGATGGCAGGGAGTGCCGCACGGTTAATAGTTCCGTCGGCTTTCATGGCATCTTTCCCAACGTTACGTGTGTCGGGAACTTGTTTT